>NZ_DDAH01000261.1:0-3917 GCF_002333245.1 Acinetobacter sp. UBA2063 | reverse complement strand
ATCACCGAAAATGAAATGTGCATCACGGGTACGGTAGTCTAAATGACCTGACGTGATTTCTACATTCAATAATAATACACGACGCGCACCACATTTCACGGCATCATAGGCTTGCTTTAAGCCAAAAGTTGCAGCGGAACAAGCTACATTCATGTCATAAGCATAACCTTGGATACCCAAAGCTGATTGAATTTCAATTGCCACAGCTGGGTAGGCACGTTGCATATTTGAACAAGCCAAGATGACAACATCAATGTCTTCTGCGGTCACGCCTGCATTTTCCATTGCCTGTTTAGCAGCAATCACGCCCCACTCCGCTTGAAGTGAAAGTTCATCATTGCTACGCTCTTGTAAACGTGGGCGTAAACGTGCTGGATCAAGTATCCCTGATTTCTCAACTACATAACGGCTTTTGATACCCGATGCTTTTTCAATAAATTCAGGGCTTGAGCCACGTAAGGCTTCAATTTCGCCTGCTTCAATCTGAGCGGCATGATCTTGATTATATTGTTCTACATAAGCATTTAAACTTTCAACCAACTCTTCATTGGAAATAGATTCGGTCGGGTGGAATAAACCTGTACCTGTTATACGGATGCCCATGTAAAACTCCTGTAAAGAATGGTTCTAGCTTTCATCATCGCTCAGTTTAACCGATTGCTAATCGATCCCATAGTTTTTGCAATCTAGTTGGTGAAATAGGCAGCTTTGTTTTCATCGGTTGAGAAAACAAGGAAATTCTAAGTTCTTCCAACATCAAATACAATTCTTTGATTTTAGGATCATTTTTAAATTTAAATACTTTGTCCATCCATGGATCGACATCATCAATTGCAGCGAGGTCACGTTGTAGATTATTGGGCAATCGGTCTAAACGCAATAGCAACGCTTTCAAATAACGTGGGTATTCCTGCCAAATCTCGGCAGATCGGCTATAAACAAAGTCTGCCAATGACATTAAATCAAGTTGGTCTTCAATGTCATCCACACTTCGACCAAAGATATCCTGATCTAAAACCAATAACTCGCAACGAATTTGCTGCCATTGAGTAAAAATATCAGTAATATCAATTAAAACTTTTTGACCATCTGCCAAAAATTGCTTTTTCACATCAACGATTAGCTGATTAAATTCCGCTGTATTTTTAGGCAAAGTTTTTATTGAAACTTGTAAGGTTGCATAAACCAGCATTTGTTCCAACTTCGCCCGATCACCTAAAGGCGAATATGCCAAAGCTAATGGTTTGGAAATCTGTTTTTTCAACTGACGGATTAAATCACCCAACTGCATATGCACAAGACGAATAATCCCCTCACGATGTTGCTTGATGGCTTCATCTTGATCATTAAAAGTTTGAATCACCACACCCGATTCATCTTTGGCATCCAATTCAGCAAAGGCTTTTGTAGGAACAAGTGCCTGATATTGCTTGACAATAACACCTGTGACTTTTTGGGAAGCCTCAAACACAAAATTTTCAGGAAAAGTCTGGAACTCCCCCTTTTGCTGTTTCACAGGGCGATGCGTTTCAACACGACAACGCGCTTTGAGTTCATCTAAATCACGTCCTTGCGCAATGAGTTTGCCTTTTTCATCCACAACTTTAATAAAAGGTACAAGATATTGATCAATTCGTTCAAAAGAAAAATCTTTTTCAGTAATTTGCTCACCACGCAGAGCAAAAGCCAAGTAACTAAACAGATGCTCACGTAAATGTACTGCATCAACACCTTGCATCAGTTTTTTCGCAGTATCTGGAATCGGGACTAAATTACGACGTTTGTCTTTAGGCAACGCCTTGAGTAAAGCCTCTATTAAATCCTGACGCCACCCAGGAATCCCCCATGACCATTGCTTTTCATCCACTTGTGGCAAAGCCTGCACAGGAATTTTAACTGTTGCACCATCTTCATCATGGCTTGGATCAAAACGATAACTCGCAACTAAACGCAATTGTCCATTATGTAAATAATCTGGGAATTGCTGCGTGGTTGGCCGATCATTCATCCACAACGCATCATCTTCAACAAACAGATAACGCGGATTTTCTGTTTCTACTGTTGCACGCCAATCCTCAAAACTACGGCGGCTAGCAATTTCCTCTGGCACTTTTTCAGCATAAAATTGATAAATATTTTCTTCATCGACCACCAAATCACGACGACGCAATTTATCTTCAACACGTTCAACTTCTTCAAGCTTCAATAAATTATGCTTTAAAAACGGTGGCGTAATACCCAAATTACCAGTCGTTAAGGCATCCCGTAAAAAGATTTCATGTGCCGCGGCTTGATCAACTTTCTCAAAATTCACCATACGTTTTGGTTCAATAATTAAACCAAACAATGAAATTTGCGCATAGGCATTCACAATGCCTGCTTTTTTCGACCAATGTGGTTCGAAATAGTGATATTTCAATAGTTCACGTGCAGCTAATAAAATCCATTCAGGATCAATTTTTGCTAAAGTTCGTAAATACACTTGAGAAGTTTCCACCATCTCAAATGCCATCACCCAAGCAGTATTGGTCTTATGCAGTGTACTGGCAGGAAATACTTTGGCTTTCTGCTGACGTACCGCCATAAAGGTATTACGTTCATCGGTTTTATTGGCGATAAATGACAGTAAACCCGTTAACAAAGCACGATGTAAATTTTCATAATTGGCTGCCTTTTCATTAAAGCTCAGCTTTAATCCTTCAGCCAACTCAACTAATTGCTGATGGGTTTGCTTCCATTCCCGTAAACGCAACCAACTCAAAAAATGTTGACGTGCAAATTGACGGCGCTTGTTTTCAGACTGCGTATCAGGACTGGTTTGCAGCGTATTCCAAAGTTTTAAATAGAATAAAAAGTCTGAATCTGCTTCTTTGAATAAAGCATGCTTCTGATCGGCCTGCATTTGTTTATCAGCAGGTCGTTCTCGTGGATCTTGAATCGCCAAGGCACTGACAATAATTAAAGTTTCTTTCAGTACACCAAAATGAGCGCCACCAATCAACATACGTGCTAATCGTGGATCAATCGGCATGCGTGCCATCATTTGACCGACTTTAGTTAAATCATTTTTACGTTCGCTTAATGCCCCCAACTCAATCAAAAGCTTGCGCCCATCATTCACCAAACGGAAATCAGGCGGCTCAATAAAGTCAAAATCTTCTAAACCACCTAAACCAAGACTTTGCATCTGCAAAATAACAGAAGCTAAGTTAGTTCGTTTGATCTCTGGTTCGGTAAATTCAGGACGACTTAAAAAATCTTCTTCGCTGTATAAACGAATACAAACACCCGCAGCAATACGACCGCAACGACCTTTACGCTGATTGGCTGCTGCCTGTGAAATCGCTTCAATCGGTAAGCGTTGCACACGTGAACGGTAGTTATAACGTGAAATACGGGCAAAACCGCTATCAATCACATAACGGATATTAGGAACGGTTAATGCTGTTTCAGCAACGTTGGTTGCAATAATGATACGGCGACCTTTGCCGCTTGGACTGAAAATCTTTTGCTGCTCAGCCAATGCCAAACGTGCATATAAAGGCAACACTTCAGTATGCCGAGGACCATATTTTTGTAGGGTTTCTTGTAATTCTCGGATCTCTTGCTCAGTGCTGGCAAAAATCAATATATCAGCATGTTCTGGATGCCCTTTACCCTCAGCATCAGCAAAACACTTTTCGACCGCTTGTACAACAGCACGTGGTAGATTTTCTTCAAAATCATCAAACTCATCATCATCACTGCCAACAATACTCAGCTCAGAGATCGGACGATAACGCACTTCTACAGGGAAGCTGCGCCCTTCTACTTCAAAAATCGGTGCATCATTGAAGTATTGGCTAAAACGATTTACATCTAACGTTGCTGAGGTGACGATAACTTTTAAATCTGGGCGCTTGGGTAAAAGTTGCTTG
>NZ_DDAH01000108.1:3773-4721 GCF_002333245.1 Acinetobacter sp. UBA2063 | reverse complement strand
GTTATCTTCATCATTTATAAGTTTTCTTGAAGAAAACTCTTTAGATGATCAATATTATCTGTTTGTAACAGTTCACGTATTTTTAAAATTTGCCTTTCATCTAAATCATAAAGTTTGAGTGCAAGCAGTTTTTCTATATCTTGTGGAGAAAAGCGGTACTTCATTACTTTGGCGGGAACACCAGCAACAATCGCATAGGGTGGCACATCCTGGGTAACCACGGCACCTGTTGCGACCACCGCTCCCTCACCAAGTTTTACTCCCTGCATAATCATGGCGAGACTGCCAATCCAGCAACCATCTCCAATGATGGTATCTCCAGCAGGCAAAAAACTACGTGTATCAAAGGGAAAGGTTGAAATCCAGTCTGGTCGATGCAACTGATTGCCACCCATCATAATCACGCATTCAGCCCCAAAGCAGACAAAATTGCCAATATGCAGTTGATCAATTGGTTTTTCAGGTGTAGCAGGTTTGTCATGCAAATAACGCACCACGCAACGTTCAAAACCTTGATCCCAATAGGCTGAATAATAAGAATAATTACCTTTGATATGGATATTTGGATTGTTTACTGTTTTAGCAATAAATTCGAACTCGCACCAGTGTTTAACAGGTGAGTTGATTAATGGATCCATATCTAGACAAAATATTAAAAGAAAGCCGTGACATTATAGCTTTTATATCAGGAGGGAGTGCTAGTTGGAGAAAAATTTCCAAAGCCAAGTAAACAAACGTTGAATTTGATTGTGAAATAAAAAGCCGAGAACTGCACAAAGTAGAGCTGTATCAAAAATAATGAGCGCAGAGCTGGTTGCAGAATTCACATGAACCCCCATGCGATGGCAATCCCAATACCCAGAATAATTCCTGCAATTGCATACATAAATGCACTTATGAGTCGATCTTGCATTCTTTATCTAATTGTTATAGTCAAATCATTATAAA
>NZ_DDAH01000108.1:0-3592 GCF_002333245.1 Acinetobacter sp. UBA2063 | reverse complement strand
TCAGTCGATGAATTATTTCGAGTTTTTTTCGAATCATGTATGGATAATAAAGTGGTTTGACTATATTGTATTTAGAAATAGCATGCCTGAAACAAAAGAACTCTTCAAATGATGAAGAGTTCTTTAATTACTTAATCAGGTGGATGAGTTAGATATATTCCACGCTTACGATTTCGTATTCAACCTCACCTTGCGGTGTTTGAATTTTTGCTTCGTCGCCTTCACTTTTACCTAAAAGACCACGGGCAATCGGCGAGTTCACTGAGATTTTATTGATTTTAAAATCTGCCTCATCATCACCTACGATTTTATAAGTTTTACGCTCTTCAGTGTCTAAGTTTTCGATGGTTACTGTAACGCCAAACACAACACGACCGTTTTGTTCAAGTGTTTTGACATCAATCTCTTGAGCTGCACCCAGTTTTCCTTCGATATCCTGAATACGACCTTCACAAAAACCTTGCTGTTCACGTGCAGCGTGATATTCAGCATTTTCCTTTAAATCACCGTGCTCACGAGCTTCTGCAATCGCTTGGATAATACGTGGGCGATCCACTGTTTTTAGCTGTTGTAATTCTTTCTCTAAGGCAACCTTGCCTTCAGGAGTCATAGGATAACGTTGCATTTCAGTCCCTCTAAATTGGTTGGGAAAATACAGGATTAAAAAAAGAAAAAGCCCGCCACCGATAAGGTGACGGGACTTTATCGGTAGAGAATTAACCTACAGTTTGTAAATCTTGCAAGCGGTATACATCCATTGGCAATTTCACAGCAAATGCTTGGCAAACAGCCTCAGCACCATTAATGGTCGTAGTGTAATACACTTTACCTTGTAGGGCAGCACGACGAATCATGGCAGAGTCATATTGAGCTTGTTTGCCTTCAGTTGTGTTGACAATAAGATGAATTTCACCATTTTTCAAGCGGTCAACAATATGTGGACGGCCTTCGGTGACTTTATTCACAGATTCACATTCCAAACCTGCTTCTTTAAGCACGCGATAGGTACCACCTGTTGCAACCAGTTTAAAGCCATACTGGATTAACTGCTTGGCAATGTTTGCAATGTGTTTCTTGTCCGATTCACGAACTGACAGGAATGCATGCTTCACTTCACCTTCAGTCGGCAAACCTGGTAAACGTTCATTTGAGCCAAGTACAGCCTTATAGAACGCTTCACCAAATGTTGTACCAACACCCATCACTTCGCCTGTAGACTTCATCTCAGGGCCAAGAATTGGGTCAACACCCTGGAATTTAGCAAACGGGAACACCGCTTCTTTCACTGCAAAGTGGGTCGGAATGATTTCCTTGGTGAAACCTTGTGACTCAAGGGATTGACCCGCCATACAACGTGCAGCAACTTTTGCTAAAGACTCACCAATACATTTTGATACGAATGGAACAGTACGGGATGCACGTGGGTTCACTTCAAGGATGTAAATATCATCACCCTTTACTGCAAACTGAACGTTCATCAAGCCGATTACGCCAAGTTCTTTTGCCATTGCAACAGTTTGGCGACGCATTTCATCCTGAACTTCTTGTGAAAGCGAGTAAGGTGGAATTGAACACGCGGAGTCGCCAGAGTGAATCCCTGCCTGTTCAATGTGCTGCATGATACCGCCGATCACAACGTCTTTACCGTCAGATACGCAGTCTACGTCCACTTCAGTTGCATCGTCAAGGAAACGGTCTAATAGGACAGGGGCTTCATTTGAAGCTTGAACTGCTTCACGAAGGTAACGTTTTAGCTCATCTTCGTTATACACGATTTCCATTGCACGGCCACCTAACACATAAGATGGACGAACAACCAGTGGATAGCCCACTTTAGCTGCTTCTGAAATACCTTCTTCAGCAGATTTTACGATGCTGTTGTTTGGTTGGCGAAGCTGTAGACGTTGAATCATTTGCTGGAAACGTTCACGGTCTTCTGCACGGTCAATCGCATCAGGTGAAGTTCCAATAATCGGTGTACCTGCTTCTTCTAAAGCACGCGCCAATTTCAATGGTGTTTGACCACCGTACTGTACGATTACGCCTTTAGGCTTCTCTGTACGTACGATTTCAAGTACATCTTCCAGTGTTACAGGTTCGAAGTACAAACGGTCTGATGTGTCATAGTCAGTTGAAACCGTTTCAGGGTTACAGTTCACCATGATGGTTTCATAACCGTCATCACGCATTGCAAGCGCAGCGTGTACACAGCAGTAATCAAACTCAATGCCTTGACCAATACGGTTCGGACCACCACCAATCACCATGATTTTGTCACGGTTCGATGGATTGGCTTCACATTCCTCATCATAAGTTGAGTACATATATGCCGTACCAGATTCAAACTCGGCAGCACAAGTATCAACACGCTTGTAAACTGGATAGACACCCAAGTTCCAACGTTGTTTACGGAATTGTTTTTGTGAAATACCCATTAAGTCAGCAATACGAAGGTCAGATAAACCTTTGCGTTTGAATGAACGAATATTATCAGCGTTTAAATCACCAAAACCTAAAGTTTTTACTTGAGCTTCAGTTTTAACGATATCTTCGATTTGGATCAAGAACCAACGATCGATCTTAGTTGCTTCGAATACGTCATCTAATGAGAAACCATGACGGAATGCATCAGCTACATACCAAATACGCTCAGGACCTGGAACTTTAAGTTCTTTTAAGATGATATCTTTGGCATTAGCCGTACCAACTTCGATTTTTTCATCAAAGCCGCTGACACCAACTTCAAGACCACGAAGCGCTTTTTGAACAGATTCTTGGAAGTTACGACCAATTGCCATTACTTCGCCCACAGATTTCATCTGAGTTGTCAATACAGGCTCAGCTTGTGGGAATTTTTCGAAGTTGAAGCGAGGAATCTTGGTTACAACATAGTCAATTGCTGGTTCGAAGCTTGCAGGAGTGATACCGCCTGTGATGTCATTTTTCAATTCATCAAGGGTATAGCCAACTGCAAGTTTTGCCGCGATTTTTGCAATCGGGAAACCTGTTGCTTTCGATGCAAGCGCAGATGAACGAGAAACACGTGGGTTCATCTCGATCACAACCATACGACCGTCTTTCGGGTTAATACCGAATTGAACGTTTGAACCACCTGTTTCAACACCGATTTCACGAAGAACCGCAACCGATGCATTACGCATGATTTGATATTCTTTGTCGGTTAATGTTTGCGCAGGAGCAACCGTGATTGAGTCACCTGTGTGTACGCCCATTGGGTCGAAGTTTTCAATCGCACATACGATGATACAGTTGTCGTTTTTGTCACGAACAACTTCCATTTCGTATTCTTTCCAACCAATTAAAGATTCATCAATCAATAATTGTTTAGTTGGAGAAAGATCGAAACCACGTTCGCAGATTTCAATAAATTCTTCTTTATTGTATGCGATACCGCCACCAGAACCACCCATGGTAAATGATGGACGAATGATTACTGGGAAGCCAAAACGTGACTGAATTTCCAGTGCATGTTCCATACTTTCAGCAACATCGGCACGAGGACATTCCAAGCCGATTTTACGCATGGCGATGTCAAACAGTTTACGATCTTCTGCTTTTTCAATCGCTTCTT
>NZ_DDAH01000195.1:0-11818 GCF_002333245.1 Acinetobacter sp. UBA2063 | reverse complement strand
TTTTCATCCTTGAAAAGTAAGGCGAGCCGCAGGCTGATAGCAAAATTAGATATAAACTCGGCAAGACTCCATGATGCAGACACAAAAATTATTTCCTTTCCTCAATATCAATATACATCCATTCCGCAGGCAAAATCGGATGCTTTTTATAGCCAATCACACGGGGCTGAATCAGAACATTACGATAACGACTGGAAATCATTTGCACAGGCGAATAAAACTCTAAAAGCCGTGCCATCTTCCGATATAACTGATCTCGTTCAGGTCCATTAGACAGTTTAAGTGAATGCTCATACAAACGGTCATATTCAGGCAACTTAAAACAGGAATTATTGGTGGCATTGACATTTTTGCCATAAAACAACTGCATAAAATTATCGCCATCAGGATAATCCGCAATCCATGCAGAACCCTTAAACATGGTTTTACATTGCTTTTCTGCTTTTAAACCCTCAGCAAAGGGCACAGGTTTGGACACCATATTCACTTTAATACTGGCTAAATCTTTCTTTAGTAATTCAGCCATTTGCATACTTCGTGCGCTATTACTGGATGGCATAAACTCTATCAGCAAGGGTTTACCATTCGGTAAACTACGCCAGCCATCCGTGCCAATTTTATAATGATACCGATCCAGCAATAAATTGGCCGCTTTCACCGAATACGGCACACTGCCCTTATAATCGGGATCATGCCCTGCCACGCCGTAAGGAATCGGGAACTGTAAACGCTTGGCATCCCCTTTCATTAAAATCTGAATATCTTTTTCAGGTGAATGCGCCATTGCCATTGCACGGCGTAAGGCAATTTTTTCCTTACTCAATCCACCGACCATAGGGTTTTGCATATTCCAGTATAAATAATCAATCGAGGGATCAGAAATTCGGGAAAGCTGAATACCCTTTTGCTCAAATTCAGGTTTTAACTTACTATCTTTGAGTGCCTGAGCAGGCAAATCTCCTGTTAAGGTCAATAAATCCAGTCCATCTTTCTGAAACGACAACCACCCCGACTGTGCTTCCTCAATCACCTGAATATCCACCACACCAATCTGTGGCATTTTCTTGCCTTGCATTTGCTGGACAATTTTCTGATCGTCTGGATTGCTGGCCTTAAAATCCCAGACAAAGCCACGATAGTCAGGATTGGCTTTTAAAATAATCCGTGAAGCAGGTGTCCAGCGGGACAATAAATAAGGCCCTGTGCCAATCGGATGCCCCATGACAAAACCAGCCTTGTCCCGATAATGTTCAATCACTTCACGGGCGACTGCCCCTGTTGGCTGATGTGCCAGCAACATCGGAAAATTATGATTTGGTTCAGTCAGGCGAATCACCAGCGTATAACGATCAGGCGTTTGCAAGCCTGCAATCGACTGATCATAATTGAATTTTCCCGTTTTATTGGCCTGCTGGATGGCACTGTCCATTCCTACGATGCGTCCCTCAAATAACCAGCTACTCGGTGAATGCAGTTGCGGATCAAGCAACCGCTTAAAGGAATAAGCATAATCTGCTGCGGTGAGCTCTCGTGGCTTCCCCTTAAACACAGGGTCTGGAGAAAAATAAATCCCTTTTTTAAGACGGATGGTATAGGTCAAGCCATCGGCACTGACTTCTGGCAAGGCAGCCGCAGCATTAGGAACCAGCTTGGCGGGTGAAGCCAGATAATCATAGGTATATAAGGTATCGAAAATGGAATATAGTACATGCGCTGAATACAAATCCTGAACTGCGGCAGGATCAAAACCTGTTTCCGCCACAGGAAAGGCATAGCGCAGCACCTTGTTTGGATTGGCTGGACTTTTTGCCATTGTGCCATTGCTTATGCCAATCGAGATTGTGCCAAGCAAGACCGCCATCCCATACTGCTGCAATGAAATTTTAAAATTCTGCTTCATACGTGTTCACATTATTTCTTTTGTGTTGGAACAATATCCAGATATTGCCAATTGGTACTCATAATCGGATGTGCCTTAAAGCCCTGAATTTCAGGCTGAATGACCCAGTTACGGTTACGGGTATCCTGTAGCACCCACGGATTGTCCGCTTCAATTTGTCGGCTCATTTTTTCATAAAACGGCATACGTTGATCAGGCGGTAATTTCATTGCATTTTTATACAGCGCATCATAGGCTACGGATTGATAACAGGATAAATTGCCTCGACCAACATTCGCCCCATAAAGCAGTTGAGCAAAATTTTCTCCCTCTGGATAATCGGCGTGCCACGCACCGCCCCACATCATATATTTACATTGAAAAGCAGCCTTGAGGTTGTCAGCAAAATTACTGACCTTAAAATCTGCCCGAATCCCAATCGCATCCAGCCCCTTTTTCCACAGTTCTGAATAAATCACAGCAGATGAACTACTTTCGGTATTAATTTTAAGGATTAAAGGCTTGCCATTTGGGAACGTGCGATAACCATCTGCCGCCTTTTTATAGCCAAAATGATCCAGCAACTTATTTGCCAAGACAGGGTTATAACCAATGCTACTGCGATAATTCGGGTTATGACCATTGACGCCAGCAGGCACCAGCATTTCGGCCTTAACCGCCTGTCCCTTACGCAGAATACGAATATATTCATTCATATTCAATGACATGGCAATCGCTCGTCTTAACGCAATTTTATCCAGACTGCTGCCACCGACCACAGGATCACGCATGTTAAACATGGTGTAGGTGACTTCTGCTTCCTTATTGGCATATAGGCGAATGCCCTTTTTCTGCATCTCCGCATTCAGTTGATTGTTTTGGTCTAAAGCTTTGGCAATGGCATTGGCCGTTAAGCTATCAAAATCAAGTTGTTTGGACTGAAATGCCAGCCAGCGTGACTGTTCCTCTTCAATAATACTGACCGTCACTTTGCCAATTTGTGGCATTTGCTTACCACTCATTTGCTTGACCAGTTGATTATCCCAAGCCGTGCCTGTGGATTTAAAATTCCAGGTAAAACCACGATAATCAGGATTGGCGACCAACTCGATTTTACTGCGAGGCACATATTTACCCAGCATATATGGCCCTGTGCCGACAGGGTGCATTCCGATACGATCCTTGTAGTATTCAACTACTTCCCGAGCCGTTGCGCCAAAGGTGCTATAGGCAAGAATATAGGGAAAATTATAATCAGGCTGGGTCAGGGTAAATTGAATGGTGTATTTGTCGGGGGCTTTTACTCCCTCAATCGGTGCATCATAATCAAATTTTCCTGTCTTGTTGGCTTGCTCAACCAGCGCATTTGCACCAAGCAATTTATTGTCAATAAAGGAAAAAGATGGCGCATGATTCTTTGGATCAAGAATACGTTTTACCGCATAGACATAATCCTCAGCGACCAGTTCCCGTCGCTTGCCTTTAAATGCAGGATCATCGGTAAAGTAGATGCCTGGCTTGATTTTAAAGGTGTAGACCTGTCCATTTTTTTTGATCACTGGCAAGCTCTGAGCTGTTGCAGGCACTAGCTTGACTGGATTTGCCAAGTAATCATATTGAAGCAATCTTTCAAAAATTACATCAGCAATATTACCACTATAAAAATTGGAGGTTTTCACCATATCAAAACCATCATCAGGTGCAGGAAACGCCACCCGCAGCACCTTGTCAGCTTGGGCAGGAGTCTTTGCATGGCTGACTGGCATCCCTGTAATCATGACCGCAATTAAGGC
Source organism: Acinetobacter sp. UBA2063 (assembly GCF_002333245.1). Classification (NCBI taxonomy): domain Bacteria; kingdom Pseudomonadati; phylum Pseudomonadota; class Gammaproteobacteria; order Moraxellales; family Moraxellaceae; genus Acinetobacter; species Acinetobacter sp. UBA2063. The sequence goes on along the minus strand of NZ_DDAH01000195.1, from coordinate 8,146 downwards.
GACCTTTAAAAATTGAGGCTTCAATGTAATGCTCATATCCTGATTTTTAATCCATATCCAGCTTTTCGCCAGTATTCAGGTGTATTGATGAATTTGCTTTTATGGACTCCATCATTCTATATTTTTGCAAAAGAATCAATGAATTAATATTTTCAACATTTGATTAAAATATGATATTGTTTTATAATAAGTTTTTATTTCATTAATCATTGTCAGAATTAAAACTTTTCCAATTCAATCCATTCTGCTTCAGGAAAATGCTTTGCCAAATAAGCTTTTAAATAATCTGCGGTATCTTTCGAAATAAGCGGATCTTTCGACTCATCCTTTAAGTTATATACCAAAGCATGCAAACTCAAACCACGATGTTTTAAAGCCTCCAGACTCAATAAAGTATGATTAATACTACCCAAACGTCCAGAAGTGACCAGAATCACAGGAAATTGATGTTCAGCAATATAATCAATAGTCAACAACTCTGTGGTTAAAGGCACCATCAAACCGCCCGCACCCTCTAACAATACTACATCAAAACGCTGAGCAAGCTCTTTAGTTGCAGCTTCGATCTTGGCAAAATCTAACTCACGCCCATCCAAACGTGTAGCTAAATGTGGCGAGGCAGGATAGCTAAAAATTTCAGGCATGGTCAATTTTTCATGATCTTCCTGAAACCAGCCACTGCCCATAATTTCACGATGCTTTTCAATATCTTCTGAACTATCTACATTCCCAGTTTGTACCAACTTCTGGGTGATAACACGCTGCCCTTGTTCAGTCCAAAGTTTGGCGAGATAACCAGTGGCATAAGTTTTCCCAATTTCTGTATCAATACCGCTGACAAAATAAATTGCTGCACTCATGCTATTCTCCGTGCAATCACATAAATCGGATGATAAGTCAGACGGAAACCTTGCTCATCATGAAACTGTTGATAATCTGAATAAAACTGCTGTAACGATTGCTTGGTCCAGCGATGCGATTTTGCTGTTGCAGTCACCCCCGTCGCTTTTAAATGCTGCAATACAGATTTTGGATGATCAAAATATAGATGTTTTTGCTCTTCTTCTATAAACACAATCTCAAAGCCACTTTCTTCAAGTTTCTGTTTCAGTACTTCACTGGAATAATAATTTAAGCCTTGCCCAGTCAGCTTTTTGATTTCAATTAAATTATTTTCACCAAATGTAGAGAAACCCAAATAGCCTTTCGGTTTTAAAGCATCATGAATTCGGTGCAATAACTTAGGTAGATCAGTCATCCACTGTAATGCTGAACTAGAAATCACTGCATCTAAGGACTGTGGTAAAGTCAGCTGTTCAATATCTCCGATCAACCAAGCTATATTTTGAATCGTTGAAAAATGCTGTTCAACATCAGCATATAAATCATTTAAGAATAGCTGTTCAAACTGAAAATGAGTCTGAAATAAATGCGTTAGATTGCCTGAACCACAGCCAATCTCAAGCACAGAGGCTAAGTTCTGCGGACAATACACTTTAAGATATTCAAATAACTGTGCACTAATCTGTTTCTGTACCACAGCATGTTCGACATAGCTTTGCCCTGCTTTGGCAAAACGTTGGGCAACCAGTGCTTTATCGATGCTCACAAACACTCCACTAGTTGTTGCAGTTCATTTTTTTGCACCAAAGCGGTGAGCGAGATACGAAGACGTGAGCTATTTTGTGGCACCGTTGGTGGGCGTACTGGCATGGCATAAAAGCCTTGTTGTTGTACATAGCGTGCTTTTTCAATGGCCGCTTGGCTTTCACCCAAGATAATTGGAATGATATGACTGCTGGATGGACTCGAAAAACCTTTTGCAATCACCGCTTGCTGTAAATATTGACTGATCTCAGCCAAGTGCTGACGCTGTTGCTGCATGTTCAGCACTTTATTAAAAATAAAATCTGACCATGCCATCGAGATTGGAGGCAAAGCAGTACTAAAAATCAGTGGGCGCATTTTATTGATTAGATAATCACGCATGATTGAATCACAAATGATATAGCCGCCCACAGAAGCAATTGCCTTACCAAAGGTTCCAACCAAGAAATCAATCTGATCCAATACGCCATATTGTTCAGCACAGCCCAGACCTTGCCCCCCCCTGACACCGATCGCATGTGCTTCATCAACATACAACATGGTTTTAGCAAATCGCTGTTTTAACTGTGCCAATGCTGCTAGATCAGTCTCATCACCATCCATACTAAAGATACTTTCAGTCACCACAATAATGCGTTCAATTTGCTCATCTTGATGATACTTTTGCAATAATTGTTCCAGATGCTGCAAATCATTATGACGATAACGCACATATTGAGCATTCGATAATCGAATGCCATCAATCATACTAGCATGCACCAGTTTATCGGCAAGAATAATAGTTTTGCTATCCGCTAATGCAGGCAAAATACCGATATTCATGTGATAGCCACTATTGAAAAGCAATGCAGCACGACCGAAAGTCTTGCTTAGGCTATTTTCAAATTGTTCATATTCTGCAAAATTACCCGTGAGCAAGCGTGACGAAGATGAACTAAAGAGCGCCCGTTCAATTTTCAGCGTATCGAGAAATTCTTCTCTTAAACTTAAATCAGCGGCCAAGCCTAAATAATCATTGGATGCTAGGTTCAACATGGTTCGATCTTGGATGGTAATCCATTTTCCCTGCTGTTGATTTGCAGTAAATTGACGAAAATTACCTTGCTGTTTAAGCTGGTCAAGCTGCTCGGCATAATGATCAAGCAAGGACATTGCTATGCGCTCCTTGCATATTTTTTACCACTTCACTCATCTGTGCTAATAAATAATGGAGTTCCTCATCTGTGATCACATACGGCGGCATCACATAGACCAATTTTCCAAATGGTCGCACCCAAATACCCCGTTCAACGAACTGTTGCTGCAAGGTTTTCATATCAACACTAGAGGTTAATTCAACCACTCCAATCGCACCTAATACACGTACATCTGCAACATGATCAAGTTCTACTAAATCACTTAATTGCTCAACAAGGATCTTTTCAATACGTTGAATATTGCTCTGCCAATCTTGCTCAACCAATAATTGGGTACTTCTTAAAGCAACAGCACAAGCCAATGGATTCGCCATAAAGGTTGGGCCATGCATAAATACGCCTGCTTCGCCACGACTAATGGTTTCAGCCACTTGTTTAGTCGTTAATGTTGCAGACAAAGTCATATAACCACCTGTTAAGCCTTTACCAATACACATGATGTCTGGCTCAACTTGCGCATGTTCCCAAGCAAACATTTTACCTGTACGTCCAAAACCTGTCGCAATCTCATCAAAGATCAGCAATAAATTGTATTGCTTACATAAAGCTTTGGCCTGACGTAAATATTCAGGATGATAAAAACGCATCCCACCTGCACCCTGAACAATTGGCTCGATAATCAATGCGGCAATACTCTGATGATGCTGTTCGATCTGCTGTTTGAGCTCTTGAATATCTTGTGGATCCCATTCACCATCGAAGCGACTTTGTGGCGCGGGTACAAAGATTCGATTCGGTAAACTGCTACCAAAAATCTGATGCATCCCTGTGACTGGATCACACACAGACATCGCATTCCAAGTATCACCATGATAGCCAGAACGTGTAGTAATAAAATTGGTTTTCTCAGGTTGATTCAATGCAGCCCAATACTGCACTGCCATTTTTAAAGCCACTTCAACTGAAACCGAACCTGAGTCAGCATAGAAAATTTTATCTAAACTCGGCGGCGTAATTTTTAATAATAATTTGCCCAATCCAATTGCAGGTTCATGGGTTAGACCACCGAACATGATATGCGCCATGCTCTGCAATTGATCTGTAACCGCTTGGTTCAGTTCAGGATGGTTATAGCCATGAATCGCACACCACCATGACGACATGCCATCAACCAAAGTTCGACCATCTTCTAATTCAATTGTTGCACCGTAAGCACGTTTGACTTTAAAGCTTGGTAGTGGATTTAACATTGAAGTATAGGGATGCCATATATGTTCTAAATCAAATGGGTCTGTCATCCTTTACCTCTGTAAATTCAATATTTAACGATGTGCTCTACAGTGTCATTCCGAGTACTCACCCAATTTCAGGATAAGCCTTCAGCTGTACTTACTTTTCAAAGATGAAAAGTAAGCAAAAATCTTTTGTTAGGCTGATGGCACATCCTTGATGCCACAGCCTAACGGCGACATCCATGTCGCCTCCACGATAGCGAATATTAAAAGTAAATTTCAATAATGATTAGAACGTTCAATAAATCTCAACAGCTTTTTATCTTAAACTTGTCAAAATCTAAAATAAATTGCGATAACTTTCATTCCACCGCAAGATTAAACAATCGGCTGAATAAAATCTTCAATTATTTGCACAGTCTGCTCAACCATAAAACATGGAAAACCATGTGATGCTTGATCAAAAGAAATTATAGACAGGTTCTTTGTAGCTAAATTCTGGATATTTCGCATAATCTGGTAAGGAATTAATGCATCACTCTCTGCGAACACATGCAACTGTCTACCTTGATAATTTTTATACATCTCAACCAGATTTAATTGCTCTAGCAACTTTAAACCTTGTCTAAGCAATGCAATCGGTTGTGGACGAATCAATCTCTGCATAGCCACGAAGTCTTTTTTTGCCGAACTTGTACCTTGACAGACCAATAAGCCAAAACGTTTTAAGGTGGTAATCGCATCCTGTTCAAATGACTGTTTAAATGCAAAGAAAGTTTCAATTGGCATCGCGGTGGTCCAATCTGCTTGAGCCACAAAACATGGATTCGACGCTAAAGTGATTAAAGCTTTCTGCTCATTGTATTGTTGTTGGATTTGATTAACCAGTAAGGTTGCCAGTTGTCCGCCAAGCGACCACCCAACAATCACATCAAAATTACGTGCAAACTCAACTTGTTGTCCTAACACTTCATTATCCAAAGCATTAAAAATATTAATTCGCTCAACGCTATGTCCGTTTTGTTCTAAAGCCTCATGTAAAGGTTTTAATAATTCGGCACCACCGCCCCATCCAGTAATGAGTAGAATCTTTTTAGACAAATGCATCCCTTTACACTGATCAACTACTTTGTATAAAACATCGCATAGATTGGTTATTTTTTCTAGCTGACACGATTCAATTTGCTAAAATATGCGCTATTATTCCAACGATACTTTGAGATCACAATGATGAATACGATAACGTCCAAAGTTCTTATTTTATGCAGTTCTCTTGTTTTGCTCAGTACACCAAGCCTAACCACAGCACAAAGCACATTATTCTCCAAACAAGATACCGCTCAAAAGCAATGGGTGGGACAATCCGCGCCTGATTTCAAGTTGCAAGACCAGAAAGGTCAATGGCATACCCTCAGCCAATATAAAGGCAAATGGATTGTGCTATATTTCTACCCAAAAGATAACACCGCTGGATGTACTCAAGAAGCGAATCAATTTAAATCACTTTATCCTCAATTTTTAAAGTCGAATGCAGTCGTTTTGGGTGTGAGCTTAGATGATGTTGCATCACATCAGAAATTTTCACAAAAGCTCGGTTTACCTTTCCCAATTTTGGCAGATGAAAAAGGCGAACTTGCTGGAAAATTTGGCATTGTTAGAAACTTCGGGATTACAAAAATTGCTAAACGTGAGAGTTTCTTGATTAATCCTCAAGGTGCAATTATGTATCACTACACGAGTGTGAATACGCAAACGCATGCGGATCAAGTATTAAAAGATTTAAAAGAAGCTCAAACTAAAAAATAATTGATAAATAAAAAACTCAGCATCTGCTGAGTTTTTTTATTCATTCGTAAATCTTAAATTTGCGATTGAATATAATTTTGCAAACCAATTAATTCAATTAAACGCAATTGTTTTTCTAACCAATACGTATGATCTTCTTCTGTGTCGGAAAGCTGCTGACGCAACATATCACGACTGATGTAATCACCTTTATCTTCACAAAGCTTAATGCCTGTCGCTAATTTCTCACGCACATGATATTCAAGTGCTAAATCAGCTTTTAAACAACTTACGACATCTGTACCCACATTGATGTCTTCACGATTCATATTAGGTTGAGCACCCAAAAATAAAACACGGCGAATGATTGAATCGGCATGTGAAGCTTCTTCTTGCATTTCATGATCAATACGCTCGTAAATCTTGCTCAAGCCCCAATCTTCATACATTCTTGAATGAATTAAATATTGATCACGAGCAGCCAATTCACCGCCAATGAGCATATTTAAATAGTCGATGACTTCTGGATTGCCACGCATAATACTTACTCCTATCGAATGACAACATTATGGTCAATTTACACAATAATTGCAAAACCAAAAGTATGTAAGTTTATGATTTTTATAAAATTAAAATGCGAAACATACGCATTTACAGTTTTAATTCGCCCAATTTATCTAATTAAAATAAGCCTTTGCACATTGGGCATAGCTTCACAACTCAATGAATTTAATCAAAATCCTTTATTTAGTTTTTTGTAACGGTTAGCAATGCTTCTTATTCCACTGCAATTTTGATCAAAAAACATTAAAAAATGACTGCTCGGCTGTTGTTTGTTTACACAAAATTCGGTAAATAACATCAATCACAAAAACATAATGCGGAAATAAAATGGATAAAAGTAAACCAATCTTGGTCACGGGTGCTACGGGTTATATTGCGGGCTGGATTATTGAACGACTGTTGAATCAGGGTTACAACGTACATGCTACGGTTCGAGATCCATCTAAGAAAAATAAAATTCAGCACCTGTATGATCTAGCAGATAAATCATCAGGACAAATTCAGTTTTTTAAAGCCGATTTACTTGAATCTGGTTCTTTTGATGAAGCCATGCAAGGCTGTGAAATCGTGATCCATACCGCCTCGCCTTTTGTTGTGACCAACTATAAGGATGCAGTAAAAGATATCATTGAGCCTGCGGTAAAAGGAACAGAAAATGTACTGGACAGTGTCAATCGCACTGAATCAGTCAAACGTGTGGTGCTGACCTCAAGTATTGCCTCAACTTATGGCGATGCGGTGGAGATTCAAAATACCGCGAATAATGAGTTTGATGAAAGCCACTGGAACAATACCAGCAGTGAAACCCATCAACCATACCCCTACTCGAAAGTTGCCGCAGAACGTAAAGCCTGGGAAATGGCAGAGCAACAAAATCGCTGGAGTCTTGTCTGTATCAACCCTGCACTGGTGATGGGACCATCACTCACTGATGCAAGTCAGTCTGGCAGTATTGAAGTACTACAACAGTTTGGCAATGGTACCACTCTGTTTGGTGTACCACCAATGTGGAACGGCATTGTTGATGTTCGTGACGTTGCCGATGCACATGTTGCTGCGGCACTCAATCCTAAAGCACAAGGTCGCTATATCATTTGTGGTGGCACATTAAGCCTACTAGAAATGGGCCAAGCATTAACGAAAAAGTTTGGCTACAGATATCCTTTCCCACATTTTACTGTGCCTAAGACAGCATTTTCTTTAGTTGCACCCATATTTGGGCATTCCCGTCAATTTGTAAAACTGAATATGGGTTATCCAATCTACTTTAATTCACAACGTAGTGTGAATGAGCTAGGTATTCAATATCACGATATTCGTGAAAGTGTATGTGAACATTTCCAGCAATTGCTTGATGATGGGATTGTGAAAAAATATATTTAACAATAAAAAGCCTATTCAACCACATCGGTTTGAATAGGCTTTTTTCTTATACTTTCAAGTATTAATCATCAAAATAATCACTATAAATTTCACATAGTCCATCATGAAACCCCCAGCCAATATTATCTGTATCGTGACAAATTTTTGCTGCTCTTTGTTGAAATTGACTTTCTACATTGAGCTGCTTCATCCATTTCATTGCCTGAGCAAACATTGACTCCATGCTATTATAAAATGGCTCATTGATATCACCATACATGTTGGTAAATTTTACTCCAATTTCAACATAATAGATTGCAAGATCAACTAGATGTATATTTAATCCATTGAGTTTTTTAAAGTCCATAACCGCTTTTCGTGCGACAGATAACCTTGCATCGCCAAATCCATGTTTGGGCAAAAATTCATCCTGAATTATTTTTTTATATTTAGAGAGTA
>NZ_DDAH01000206.1:0-2849 GCF_002333245.1 Acinetobacter sp. UBA2063 | reverse complement strand
TTTACGGCTATTCGGATAAATCTTTTAAGCGGCCATGACTATTCGCTGTGGACTGAAATCACTGTACGATAATGCTTACATGAGCGTTTAGTGCTTATTCTTAATGATTACACTTTTATGAGTCTGGGCAAGTTCATCCACCACCACTTTCCCCTCCTGCTCCGCTTTCGCTATACCCTCCTGAATCGCCTGCTGTGCCTCATCCTCATCACTTTCTGTCTGCTCCAGCTCTTGCTGCTTTTGTTCAAATATCCGTCCCGTTTGCAGCACCACATAGATTGGAAAATGGTCTGAACCAATATGGGGCAAACGCTTCATTTCAACCAGACCAAAGTCTGTACTGTGGAAAATATGGTCCAGCGACCAACGTAATAGTGGATAATCCGCATGAAAGGTATTCATAAAATAACGCCCCACACGCGGGTCAAGCAGACCACTGATCCGCTGGAACAGGCGGGTGGTTCTTGACCATGCCACATCATTCAGGTCACCCATCACAATACAGCTCTCATCAATATCCTTGATCTGGTCGCCCACAATCAGGAGTTCAGCATCCCTTAAGGTGGAATCCTTTGCCTCTGTGGGACTTGGCGGCTTTGGATGCAGACAGTACAACTGCACACTTAGCCCCGAACGCAGGCGTATTGTTGCATGGATGGATGGAGTTTCATCACTCAGGATGAATTTCACTTCGGTGTCCGCTAACGGCAAGCGGCTATATAGATGCATTCCATACAAATTATCCTGAGGCACTGCAACGCGGTAAGGATAATCCGCTTCAATCGGTTTTAATGCTTCCTGCCAAACCTGGTCAGTTTCCAGTGTCAGCACCACATCAGGCTGCAAACGATTAATCTGTTCCAGCAACAGGTGATATTTATGGTTCGGGGTCAGCACATTGGCGACCAGCAATGAGATTTGCTGCTCAACATTCAGTTGATCCTGACGCACATGCAAAACCTGCTTTTTCCAGACAGGTGTATAAGGCAGCACCATCTTAAGTTGGTAGGCAACCGCCGCAATCACACCCAAAAGCAGCAATTCCCTAACGGATGTCCACTCTGCATTAATAAAAAGCAGGCCAGCAAGCGCAACCAACCCCACGAACAGAATCTGTAATCTTGGAAAATCAGCCCCCCGAAACCACCACTCATCCCGTCGAATCAATGACCATCCACTCAACCAGATCGCCAGCACCGCACAAACCTCAATTGCTATCATTTTGCCCTACTCTTATTACACTTCATTGCTGATATTATGGATTTCTTAATCATATTATGGTCTTATCAATTTTCTATCTAATACAAACAAGTTATTCCACTCAAGAAAATTATGGTTTTATTTAGGTAAAGCTTGCAGTTGCAGGCACTTTTGATACACTCAAACCCCTTATAAAGTTTTTTACATACCGAGGCACAATGACATGAAAGTAGGTCTGGTCGGTTGGCGTGGGATGGTTGGTTCTGTCCTGATGCAACGTATGGTTGAAGAGAATGATTTTGCTCACATTGAGCCATTCTATTTTTCTACCAGTAATGCAGGTGGTGAAGCACCTGCATTTGGTGGTAAGACTGCCCCAGCACTTATGGATGCATCAGACATTAACAGCCTGAAGCAAATGGATGTCATTTTAACCTGTCAGGGCGGTGACTATACCTCTGAAGTCTTCCCAAAACTGAAGGCTGAAGGCTGGGATGGTTACTGGATTGATGCCGCATCCACCCTGCGTATGGCGGATGATGCCATCATTGTGCTTGATCCCGTCAACCTGAACGTGATCAAGGACGGTTTGGTGAATGGCACCAAAACATTCGTTGGCGGCAACTGTACTGTTTCACTGATGTTGATGGGCCTGGGTTCACTGTTCCAGAATAATTTGGTGGAATGGGCAACCTCAATGACTTATCAGGCCGCATCGGGTGCAGGCGCGCAAAACATGCGTGAACTGATTACAGGTATGGGCTACCTGTACAACAATACTAAGGAATTACTCGACGATCCAAAATCCGCCATCCTTGATATTGATCGTCAAATTGCCGAGTTGCAACGTGGTGAAGGTTTTCCAAAGTCTAACTTTGGTGTGCCATTAGCAGGTTCATTGATCCCATATATCGATAAACAGCTTGAAAGTGGTCAATCAAAAGAGGAATGGAAAGGTCAAGTTGAAACTAACAAGATTCTGGGTAACCAGCAAATTGTTCCGATTGATGGCCACTGTGTGCGTATTGGTGCAATGCGTTGCCACTCACAGGCTTTAACGCTGAAATTGAAGAAAGATGTGCCACTTGACGAGATTGAGGACATGATCCGCAATTCAAGCCAATGGGCGAAAGTGGTCCCAAATACCCGCGAAGCCTCCATGACTGACCTGACTCCTGTGGCGGTTACAGGTACTTTAACTGTTCCAGTGGGCCGTCTGCGCAAGCTGAATATGGGTAAAGAATACCTGGGCGCATTTACAGTGGGTGACCAGCTTCTCTGGGGCGCGGCAGAACCGTTACGCCGTATGCTTCGCATCTTGGTAGAATACAAGCACGCCTAAGCAAAAAAACAGATGAAAATCAAAAGCCGATCACAGTTGATCGGCTTTTTTCTTATGATTGCAGATGAAGATTTTACAATTCATTTACATCACGGTAATGTATACTTTTGAATTGACTAAAACATCACTGTTTCATGGATCAAGATGACTATTTATAACAAATTAAAAATTGCCATTTTAACCATATTATCTTCGCAACATCTTTATGCAATCACACTTGATCCCTTGCAAATCCAGTCCGCACCTGGCGAGTTACTCTATGCGGAAATGAGCTTTCATCAGGCAGATGCCAATTCAAAACTGGATG
>NZ_DDAH01000033.1:0-3250 GCF_002333245.1 Acinetobacter sp. UBA2063 | reverse complement strand
CCCATAATTGGTAAAATACCCAATACAACTAAAATTAAGCCACCCGCTGCAACAACAAAACGGCTTTTTACACCAGTAATCGCGACCAAGCCTACATTTTGTGCAAAGGCACTTTGCATGAATGAGCCAAATATTGGTGCTGCTGCACTTGAAAGCATATCGGCACGTAGCCCATTGGTAATACGTTCAGCGTCGACTTTGGTACCGACAATTTCACCAACAGCGATAATATCAGCTGTAGTTTCAGTCATAATCACCAATGTCACAATTAGCATGGCAATAATGGCACTCAGTTCAAATGTTGGCATACCAAAGGCAAAGAAACTTGGGAATTGAATCCAATTGCCATTTGCGACTTTTGAGAAATCGCCAAAGCCCATCGCATATGCCAGCACTGTACCTAGCACAATTGCTAATAAGATGGATAAACGACGAATTGTAGCGTTTCGAGTAATATTCAGCACAATGACAATGGCTAAAGTTAGAAAAGCCAAACTAATATTTTCAGCACTGCCCCAATCAGGCGCTTTGCTATTTCCACCCATCATCCAACGTACTGCGACAGGTAGCAATGACAAACCAATCACGGTAATCACGCAGCCGGTCACGATTGGCGGGAAAAAACGAATAATTTTTGAAAAATATGGTGCTAAAAAGAAACCGATTAATGAAGCAACAATAACCGCACCATATACTGCCGAAAGCCCACCACCTGCAGTGACTATGGCAATCATCGTTGCCACACCAGCAAAGGATACGCCTTGAACTAGGGGTAATTTTGCACCGATGTATTTCACACCGACCGTTTGTAAAATCGTGGCTAAACCACCGACAAATAATGCTGCTGCAATTAATAAACCAATTTGTGCAGGTTCAAGTCCTGCGGCTGTACCAATAATCAGTGGCGGCGCAATAATACCGCCATACATCGTCAATACATGTTGTAAGCCATAAGCTAGGCTTTTCCCTGCACCTAAATATTCATGTTCTGGTGAAACTGTTTGATTTTGTTCTGTCATTTTTATATCCCCCGATCCGTTTTATGATGCTATTTTTAGCTACCGCGATATGTTGAATAGGCAAAAGGGCTAATCAACAAAGGAATATGAAAATGCTGTGAGGCATCTTTTACTAAGAAATGAATTACTGCTTTTGGGAAAAAAGTTTCGGTATTAAGACTTTCAAAATAGTCCGCTGTGGCAAACTCTAAGCTATAGCTACCCGTAGAAAATTCGCTTAAACCAAAGTCGGTCACACGGCCATCTGCATTGGTTTGCCCTTCACCAAGTAACATACCGTCTGCATTGAATAATTTAATCAAGACATTGGCAGCAGGTTTCCCAAGATTTGTATCTAAAATATGTGAGCTGATCATGCACTTAGCTCCTGTTTTAATCTTAATAAGGCAATTTCAGCCAATTGATGATGGACAATACGCTTTTCAGTTTCTGGATTATTCAGCAGACGGTACTGCAATGCTTGTAATACATTTTCACTGCTTAAGCCTGAAGCTTTAATTAAGAAGATATAGCCGTACTTTTTTTCATAAGCGATGTTGCCTTTGAGCAATGCCATTTGTGTTTCTTCATCGGCTGAAATAGCGGATTGTTCACGGTTGGAAAAATTCTTTTCTAATTCAGAAAGTTCAGCTTGGGCTTTTTTTTCACCAATACGCGGGTGATTATCTAAAGCAGATTTAATTTCTTCCCACGACCATGTACGAGCAGCTTGAGCCGCGTATTCCAAAATACTGTCTAATGATGCATACGGACGCTGACTGAGCAGCTCATTCGCCCAGCTTTCAATTTGCACACAGTGCTTTAAAAATGTTTTTACATCGGCTTCGGATGCTTGATTAAATTCAACAAGTTGCACTATTAAATCGCCTAAAAATATTTAATGTTCGTTCAAAACATGTTTTGCAATATCAATGCCAATCCCTTATTTCTTAGACAAATTGCTTTTTATAGGCACAAAAAAAGAGGCGCTAAGCCTCTCTTTCTTCTTTATTTTTTTTATTACGGTGCATGGTGTTTTATCCAATGTTCTGCAATATCGGCACGACGACAAACCCATACTTTTTCATGCGATTGCACATAATCTAAGAATCTTTGTAGTGCTTTAAAGCGTCCTGGTCGCCCTAAAATACGACAGTGCATACCAATAGATAGCATTTTTGGCGCAGTTTCACCTTCGGCATATAACACATCAAAGGCATCTTTAAGGTATTGATAAAATTGCTCACCACTATTAAAACCACCCGGCGAGCAAAACTTCATATCATTACTTTCAAGTGTATATGGAATGATTAAATGCGGACGTGTTGCACCATCTACATTCGTCACTGTGCTCCAAAATGGTAAGTCATCGCCATAATAGTCACAGTCATATTGAATCTGAGGAAATTCAGCAAGTAATTTTCGAGTATTCGGGCTATCACGTCCGGTATACCAACCGATTGGTGTTTTACCAAATAGCGTTTCAAGCACGCTAATAGCTTGATCCATATGTTGGCGTTCTTGTTCGATTGGCATATCTTGATAATGCAACCAACGTTGACCATGCGATACGACATCATAATTGGCTGCTTTAATCGCTTCCACAATGTAAGGATTGCGTGCCAAAGCCATACCCACACCGAAAATGGTCATGGGGAGTTGGCGTTTTTTAAACTCTTGGTGAATGCGCCAAAAGCCCGCTCGTGAGCCATATTCGTACATGGAATCCATCGACATGTGTTTGTCTGGAAAACTGGCCGCGCCAATAATATCTGACAAAAACTGTTCTGAACCTGCATCACCATGTTCTACATGGTTTTCACCGCCTTCTTCATAGTTCAATACAAACTGAACCGCGACACGAGCACCATTTGGCCATTCCACTTTGGGTGGTTCTCCATGATAGCCAATCAGATCTCTGGAATAGTCTTGTTGTTGAATCTGGTCTATCAGATCTTGCCCACGTAAATATGTTGCTGTCACATCCACTTCCTAATTTGTTATATCAAACAGTCAAAAACTAGAATGAATTAAGCAATTAGTGCGCCAAAACTTAGTATACAAGTTTTATTTCCTTTCTAAAGGAACGACAACTGATGACGCGTGCATATTGAGCATCTAACTTTATAAATTTAATATCTAAAAAATATTTTTTCTTTGGACTGTCTAATGAATACAAAACATAAAAAAATTATTAATATTTTTACTTTAGAATGGCTTTGTTGCACAACGATTTCATAACTATATGATTT
>NZ_DDAH01000272.1:0-7373 GCF_002333245.1 Acinetobacter sp. UBA2063 | reverse complement strand
AAACTTCACTGAAAAAAATTAAGGCGCAGGTTTATTATGCCGAACCTGCCTTATGTACCGATAATGGCGCAATGATTGCATTCGCAGGTTATCAACGTTTAAAGGCTGGGCAGCATGATGGTTTGGCTGTCACTACAACGCCAAGATGGCCGATGACTGAGTTGCAACCAACCTGAAAATTGAATTGATGATTCTTGTTGGTTGATAGGCTTTAGATCGGTTTACGTTCTTATTTTATTTAAAAATCAAACCATTATTTATATACATGGCAATGGCTTGGAATCAACGCTATTGTGTTAAAGTATTGGATAAATTATTTATTTTGATGAGCCAAAACTCATTAGCGGAGTTCAAAAGTTGAAAATTTCTTATGTTTTTACCTGTGGTCGATTAGAGTCTTTGTTTAAGATTCTAAATCTTATCCAATCTAATGAAAATAAAGAAAAAAATGATAAAGTGATTGAGCAGTTTAGAAAGGATATTTCTTTAGGGCGAACTTTTGAGGAAACTGAACTTTATCAAGTAATAGAAGACAGCGAAGAAAAAATTGTGATCAATCGCTTGAACAATATTCTTCGGGACAAACCTGCCCATCAGAATGAATTTGATTTTCAGGAATATAAAACAGGTGCCTGGTCTGAATTTAACGATTATAAGCTGGCAGTTCGTTTCTCTAATGCCAAAACAGAGTTAAGTGAAAAGCACTTTGAAAAAACTGGTGAATACATGACTAGTCGAGGTATTGCAAAACTGACAGGTTTCAATCCAGCTAATATCAAGAATATGTTGCAACATAAAAGAGCTGTCGTGAAAAAAATGCTCATCACATTGGAAAAGTTGGCAAAAGAATATTGATAATCTATAAAATAAAAGATTGATGCAGAGAAAATTTATTTTTCTGCATCGAGATTTAAATTAATATCTGAATAATAAGAAGAATGATAGCAATTTATTCAAGATTGTTTTTACTATGGATAAAAGCTAATCCATATACAGGCCATTTCTTCTCTGACTTAAGATTATTGACTAAGTAAGCAATACACACCAATGCAATTGAACCTGATAGCACAGGGAAAAATAAGAAACCCCAGTGATATTGAATGGTATTTGCAGTTAGCAATATCACCAATGGATTAGCACCTGCGGGTGGATGAACACAACGTAAAAGTTGCATTGCTGCGATTGCACAACCGACAGAAAGAGCGATGCTCAAGGTGGGTGTACCAAAAAATTTAAGAAATAATAAGCCAATAAATGCTGAGACCAAATGTCCTAAAATTACATTTCGAGGTTGTGCCAAAGGTGAATGTGATGCGGCATATAATAGAACACAAGTGGCTCCGAAAGGTGCCATAATAAAGATATTATGGGTAAATTGACTTAAAAATAATAACACTAGAATACTTAGACTTCCCCCAACAAAACTTCTGATGAGATCAATCGATTGCGGTAAAGGTGCTAAATGTTCTTTGCCATTGAGAATTGGTCGCATTGTTTTTCCTCTGATCTTGATTTTTGCTGATCATAATCCTAAAATTATAAATAGTACAGATCTGTACTATTTTTATTGGGTAAATTTTTTATGTCAAAATCAGCTAACAAAATTTTAGATACAGCAGAGAAGCTTTTTTACGAAAGTAGTTTTGCTGGAGTGGGCGTAGATTTGATTCGGGATGAATCAGGATGCTCAAAAACTACAATGTATACTTATTTTAAAAATAAGAATCAGTTGGTTAAATCTGTTTTGGAGTTAAGAGATATTCGTTTTAGAAAAAGTCTCCAAAGTTATGTTGCTGAGGCTACAGGTCGGGAAGCCATCAATAAGATTATTGATTGGCATTTAAAGTGGTTTCAGGAAGATAATTTCAAAGGCTGTCTATTTGTACGGGCTGTTGCAGAATCACATTCCGAAAATAATGAAATTATTCAAATTTCAAAAGAACATAAAATATGGGTGAGGAATCTGATTAATCAACATATAAATGCAAATCAGTATCAAGAGATATTAACCACTATGATCTATACTCTGATTGAAGGTTTATTTAGCCGATTTCTAGTTGAAGGTTATGATAAACAAGTGGAAACTGATATAAAAAATTCAATAAATACACTATTTGAAAAATTGGTGCTGTCCTAAACAGTAGGCTCACCAAAAGAGCGAGATAACAAGGTACATGTTTTAAATGTCAATAGACCGTAATTAAAAGCTTGATCAGTTATCACATGATTTTATGAATTGTCATTTAATGGTCATGGTTTTGTCATTTCGGAAGATTAGGCTACAGCAGTAATTTTATGGGGTAGCTATTATGATGAAGCAAAAAGTATTATTGATTTCAATTCTTACCAGTTTGGCATTAATGGGCTGTGGCAGTGACCATGATGACAATCAAAATACAGCAAAAATGTTAAGTACCGAGCAGACATTAAACTTTGGTGATCGAGATTGCTGGTTAGGTGGAACAGTTAAATTGACAGGGCAAGATAAAAATAATAATGGAATTTTAGAGACTGATGAAATTCAGCAAACCACGCCGAGTTGTATCACAGAAAATGCTTTCGCTCGGGGTGTGCAGCTCACTTATCAGGTGATGGATCATCTGAAAGGTATTGCAGATGGGGCAAAAGCGGGCAATACCATTGAGTTTAGACAGGGTGGTTTCGGTTCTGATCTGGTGGCGCACCCAACCAATAAAAACCAATTTTATGCCATTACCGATCGAGGCCCCAATGCCGATTACAACTTAAATAAAGACAATGGCAAGATGTTCCCTGATCCAGCATATGTGCCGCGTATTGCTCTATTTGAAGTACAAACCAATGGTACAGTGAAAAAGATTAAGGAAATTTTACTTAAGGATCGTAATGGGCAAAATATTTCGGGCCTACCTAATGCCAATTTTGGTGCAACCAAAGAAGCAGCTTACGACATTTATGGCAAATTATTAAGCCGTCAAACAGATGAATATGGTCTAGATGCGGAAGGTTTGGTTGCCATGAAAGATGGTAGCTTTTGGGTGAGTGATGAATATGGCCCACATATTGTTCATTATGATGCCAATGGTGTAGAAATAGACCGTATTAATGCTTTTGAAAAAGATACCCGCCGTATTGGTGGTTATTTACTGCCTGCGGAATTTGCCAATCGCCGCCCGAATCGTGGCATGGAAGGTTTAACCATTACACCAGATGGGAAAACCCTAGTGGGGATTATGCAATCCACGATGGATAATCCAACAACAGCAGTCAATAAATCAGACTTAACCCGTATTGTAACTATTGATCTAGAAACTAAAAAGGTGAAGCAATATTTATATAAACAGGAAGGTGGAGCAAAAGCTTATTCCAACTCTGCAATTACAGCTTTAAGTAATACCAGCTTTTTAGTTTTAGAGCGAGATGGAGATTTTTATCGAGATAATCCAAGCGCTTTTAAACGTGTTTATAAAATTGATTTGCGTAATGCAACCAATTTAGAAGATATTGCTGAAACAGCTCAGATTAAACAGGATGCTAAACTGGGTTTAACCATTGATGGACAGACTTTAGAACAATATGTTTTAGCAAAAGGTTGGGATGGGTTAAAGACACAGGGTATTTTACCCCCAACAAAAACGCTGGTTTTAGATATGATTGAGAAAGTCAAATTCCCTCATGATAAAATGGAAGGGTTGTGGCTGATTGATGATAAGCGTTTAGGTTTAATCAATGATGATGACTTTGCACTATGGGTAACCAATGGTGTTCTGGAGCAGAAATACTTAGATCAGGATAAGAAAAAAATTGATAGTAATACTTTATATATTATTGATGGATTGGATTTAAAAGCAATACCATAAATTTTTGAGATGAAAAAGCCATCAATTGATGGCTTTTTATTTGAGTGAATTATAGCATTTTTAACTGCTGCGAACCGATCCAGTGTTTTGAGAACTGATATGCCGCACGGCCTGAACGCTGTCCTCGTGCCTGACACCATCTCAGTGCATCAGCCCGTACTGTGTCATTATATTCCAGATCAACCTTGCGGATGTAATGCTCCACGATTTCCAGATAGAGCTGCTGATCCATTGGATAGAAGGAAAGCCATAGTCCAAAACGATCAGAAAGTGAGATTTTTTCTTCAATCGCTTCCTGTGGATGCAACTCGGTATATTGCGGCACATCAACCTTATGCACGGGAGTATTTTCGTGCATAAACTCAGGCAGTAAGTGTCGGCGGTTACTGGTGGCATAAATAATGAAGTTGGTCGAACCAGATTGGAGTGATCCATCCAGCACACTTTTTAAACTACGGTAATTTTCATCTTCCGCATTAAAAGCAAGGTCATCACAATAAACAATAAATTTTTCTGGACGCTCGGCGATCAGTTTTTGAATTTTTGGTAAATCTGATAAATCGTCACGCTCAATTTCAATCAGGCGTAAACCCTGTGCTGAGTACGCCGTGAGCAGGGCGCGTACAATGGAGGATTTGCCTGTACCACGGGAACCTGTCAGCAAAATATCATTGGCGGGGAAACCATTTAAAAACTGCAAGGTATTTTGGATAATCTTGTCTTTTTGGCGTTCAATTCCTTTTAAATCTTCCAGATACATTTTTTTAGTTTGTTGAATTGCGACCAGTTGCTGATTTTCCCAGCGAAAAGCAATTGCTGAAAAATCAGTGGGTTGCTTTGGGGCAGGGAGGACTTGCTGGAGCTGTGTTAACACACTGGATAATGACTGGAGAATAGATTCGGGTAAATCAAGGATAGCCATAAATCAAACCAAACTCAGTGATCAATAAATAGGGATACTATCACTGCTATAGTTAAAATAAAGAAAATATCATCAAGAATATGGAAATAAGCTGATTTTACCCTTGATTGTTACAATAGGTTTTTGCATTGTATAGGTGCAGGATTAGAAAAACATGATGCACATCAGGATAACGAATGTTAAATAGAGTTCAAGAAAAAAAGAATACATATCAAACATATAGAATAGATATGTTGCAGGAGCAATTACAACATGCCAGCTCTTATGAAGAATGGAGGGAAATTGCACTCAAATTGGACGAGGAATCAGGCAGGGAAGTATGGAAATATGACAATGAATCGCCTTATTTTGATGCTGAAGTTTTATCCAGGCGTTACAACCTGCTAAAAAGATATCGGCTGCATCACCGTACCCTTGACCTGATCTATATATTGAGGGATGGACTAACCTACGATTTTGCCAATATTGGCCATCCCATGTTGTTTGCTGAAACGTATATCGGCACCAAAAAAATTATCGAAAACTATGTGGATGAGGTGAGTGACTGTTTGCGTTATTTGGCATCCAGCGAATGTATAACGTTTCAGCTCAAGGAGAAAATCCAGTTTTTTGAGGAATGTCAGAAAGCCTATGGTCAGCCTGCCTTGATGCTTTCTGGTGGCGCAACTCTGGGACTGTTTCATACTGGGGTGTGTAAGGCATTGCTGGAACAGGACCTGTTGCCGAAAGTGCTGTCAGGTTCAAGTGCGGGCGCAATCATGACGGGGATGTTTGGTACCTCATCCGCTGATCAAATTCCAGAATTATTGACAGGAAAGCATTTCTTTCATGAAGCATTTCGTTTTAGAAAGGTGATGGAACTCATTAAGGGGCATGGCGGTATTGCCGATGTGATGTACCTTAAAAAATTCCTGATTCACAATATGGGAGACCTGACCTTTGCAGAGGCGTATCAGCGTTCTGGTCTGCATATCAATATTGCGGTTGCACCTTACAATGCATCACAAAACCCGCTTATCCTCAATGCCTTGACTGCGCCGAATGCTTTGGTCTGGAGTGCGGTGATGGCTTCCTGCGCGGCTCCTGTTCTGTTTCCACCCGTTCATCTGACCAGCAAGCGCTACGATGGACAGCATACGCCCTATATGTCAAACACCAAATGGGTGGATGGGAGTATGCGTAGTGATTTTCCACAAGAAAAAATGGCTCGTTTGTATAATATCAACTACACCATTGCCAGTCAGGTGAATCCGCATATTGTTCCATTTATGCAGAGTGACTTACAGCGTTATCGTAATGATGTATTGAGCTGGCCTGAGCGAATTATCCGTCATCAGGGTAAAACCATTGCACTGGATGTGATGGATTTAACCCGCCATTATGTGGGAAGATTTTTCCCGATTCGCCGTGCCCTGGATCATGGTTATGGTATTTTAGGACAGCGCTATTATGGGGATGTTAATATTATTGCCAAATATGGACTGCGCCACTATGGCTATATGCTCAAAAACCCTCGTCCCAAGTTGTTTAAGATTTTGCAGCAGGAGGGTGAGCGGGCGACCTGGCCTAAAATCGCTTCTATTGAAACCCATGCGCGTATTGGTAAAACCATTGAACATTGTTTAGCGTCATTACGCAAACAGGCAGAAAAGCAGCAGAATGAGTTTTATTACGTGGACCTTTGATTCGCAACTTCCGTTGGATGATCTTGTATTAAAAACCAAACCCCAAAGTTATGCCTTTGGACGGCGTTTATATACATTCCAGATCGAACAGCAAAAATATTGGCTTAAATTTCATCAGGCCCATAGTTATCACGTTTTGGAACATGCTTTTCTGCATGAATTGGATTTTTATCAGCAGAATTCAATCTCCAGAAAGCAATTTATTGTTCCTCATCAAATCATTCAGTTTAAAGAAAACACGCCGTTTCATGAACTTGCCTCCACTGGAAAAGGGCTGATTCTGGTGGATACAGAAAATTTTTTTAACTGTGTGCCCAGCGATGTGCAAGCAATTCAGCAGCAAATATTAAAGGCATTGGAAACACTGGAAAATATGCACAAACTAGGGTGGGTGCATGGCGACCTTAAAATTGAACATTTCCGTTGCTATGAAAATAGCTGTAAGCTGATTGATTTTGAGCAGAGCTTTAAATCACCTCATGCAACCCAGAATTTAACTGCCACACCGCACTATATGGCGCCAGAGCTTTTTCATGCAGAAAGGAAAACAGTTCAGAGTGATTTATATGCCTTTGGTATTATTCTGTATGAATGGCTGACTCAAATAAAATTACAAGCTAAAACCTATCATGAATGGGCGGTATTGCATTGCCAGCAACTGTATATCCAGCTTCCTAAACAGCTTGAATACTTTTTGCCCTTACTGAATGGGTTGATACAGAAGCAGGTTGAACAGCGTTTTAAGTCTGTTTCAGAGGCAAAAGACTGTCTAAACTCGACTATTTTGCTGTAAAAATAAACATAAATACTTGATTTGAATATTATATGTTCATTTGATTGGTTTTTTTAACAGAAACACTTGTCATCAAGGATGTTTCTCACTAATATGCATACCCATCGGGGGCGTGGCGAAATTGGTAGACGCAC
>NZ_DDAH01000069.1:0-5551 GCF_002333245.1 Acinetobacter sp. UBA2063 | reverse complement strand
TTTTTTTTGTCTTCAACCTGATTAGGCATCAGACCTCCTTATTCGCTAGCATTAATACTATAGTACCCCATAGTATAAAAAAAGCAATAATTTTTATAAATCGAAAATTAAAAAGATCTTTAGCGAAAATTTTCTATCCCTGTTTTTTAGTTTTTTTTAAATTAACATCATAGAGCTTATGCGAAAGTCACAAAAAAAAATGGGACTTTTAGCTCCCATTTTTATTTTGGCTCATGTTCTTTGTAATGCTGGGACCTTTTAGAATTATGTTTCCAACTTTTAGCCACTTTGTAGATATTTTGAACATTTCAAGCCTTGAAAATACTACCGACAGTTTAGATTAAACTGCCTTTACAGACTGTACTAGAATATTTTTAGTGAGCGGATGATATTTATTATTCATTATTTAGGAATTATTAAATCCTATAAATATCATTTATTGGATTAATTTAGTTTGGTACTGTGCATATGATCCCCCAGTTAAGAATAAGGAACAACTATGAATAAGATGATGAATGCTCTTATCTTAGAAAATTTTGGTGATCATGAATTTACATGTACAGAACTCCCTATACCTCAACCAGAGGCTGGGCAAGTTCTAGTACGTATTCATGCCAGTGGTGTAAACCCTATTGATTATAAAATTCGTCTTGGTGAAGCACCATATGCTATGCCAGAGCTTCCTGCCGTGTTAGGAACAGATATGGCTGGGGTTGTAACTGCTGTTGGTGAAGGTGTCACCCACTTCAACGTCGGAGATGAAGTTTACGGTCTGATAGGTGGCGTTCGTGGTCTTCAAGGATCTTTAGCAGAATATGTTGTAGCAGATGCTGATCTGATCGCATTAAAGCCACGGAATATTTCTATGCGCGAGGCAGCAGTACTACCATTGACTTTTCTCACCGCTTGGGAAGGTTTAGTGGATAATGCGAAGGTCCAACCAGGGCAAACTGTACTGGTTCAGGGTGGTGCTGGTGGCGTTGGTTATATGGTTGTTCAGCTTGCAAAAGCACTTGATGCAATTGTTTGGGCGACTGGTCGTACAGCTGATCAATCACTGATTTCAGAACTCGGTGCAACACCTCTCGATTACACAACAGCATCTTCCGATGACATTATTGCTGCAAGCCCTGAGGGTCAAGGTTTTAACATTGTTTACGACACTGTGGGTGGTCCAGTACTCGAAGCTTCACTTTCCATGACAACTCACTATGGCCACATTACCAGCTGTGCTGCATTTGGTAATCATAATTTAGCGAGTTCATCTCTACGGTGTGCCACAGTGTCTGGCGTATTCGTCCTAATGCCGATGTTAACAGGCAATCGCCGTGCTCATCATGGTGATATCCTTAAGATCGCGACTCGTCTCGTTGAGGAAGGTAAACTGCGTCCTATTGTTGATCCTCGTGATTTTACTCTAAACCAAGCGATTGAGGCTCATGATGCTGTTCAAGATCGCTCTGCCAATATTAAGGTCGCGATTGATGTCATTTAACGCACTTCAGGCCAAGACTTGGCGCTTCAATAGTATTGGAGATACAGATGTTCTGACATTAGAAACACTTCCTGTGGCTTTACCAGCAGCAGGAGAAGTTCTAATCCAGATGAAAACGATCGGACTTAACCGGGCTGATGTAATGTTTCGGCGTGGTACTTATATTCAAAAGGCAGTATTCCCTTCTCGTCTGGGATATGAGGGAGCAGGCATAGTTCTGGCAATAGGTGAAGGTGTACGCCAATTTTCTCCAGGAGATGCAGTATCGATTCTTCCGACTGACAATCTAGCCAAATATGGGACATATGCGGACAAGCTTCTGATTCCAGAAACTTTCTTAGTTCACAAACCCGATAGTTTAAGCTGGGAAGAAGCTTCTTCAATCTGGATGCAGTATTTGACGGCTTGGGGTGGTGTAATCCATGCTGGTGGAGTTTCGAAAGGCAAAACGATCTTGATCACAGCAGCTTCAAGTAGCGTAGGACTAGCTGCGATACAGATAGCTGAAGCAGCGGGTGCTAAGGTCATTGCAAGTACACAGACGATAGAGAAAAAGCAACGTTTACTGGATCTCGGTGTTAAAAATGTTATAGCCACTGAAGATGAACCAGATTTGTATGAGGCGCTTGTTTTACGTTTAGGTGGAGAACATCTTGATGTCGCCTTCGATGCTGTAGGAGGGCCTCATATTGAACAGATTGCAAAAGCGATGTCTGTAGGAGGAACGATGGTTATGCATGGTGCACTTAGCCCTGAGATCACACCATTCCCCCTTAAAGTTGCATTACGCAAGAGCTTAACCATGCGAGGTTTTTTGTTCCTTGAGGTTCTGCATGACCCTGTTCTAAGGGAGCAAGCCAGACGATTTATTCTTAGCAGTATAGGTGCAGGATATCTTCGTCCAGTGATCGACTGTTGCTTTAACTTTGAGGACATGCATGACGCTCAGCGCTATCTTGAATCAAATCAGCAAATAGGAAAAATTGTAGTTACTCTAGGGCGTGTTGAACATTCGCAAATAGGCACTGCTGATTGCTAAAATTGTTCCAGACAAGGCACAAAGCGACGATAATGCAGATGCCTTAGCGAGATTTGTAACGCAGTATGGGGCAATTTTAGCATCAGCCCGCAGGGACAGGACTCTTTTTTGCCGCTTCATCGTTAAAAATAAGCGCTTAGAATGACTAAACTTATTATTTTTAACATCGAATCGCCTAAAAAATAGTCGCTGTCAGTGCCATGGTCGAATGTTCAACACGCCCTAGATACATGATGGTCTTATCTGATTTCTACTTTCTAGAAAAAAGGTTAGTTCCATCTGATTCAGGTTTCTATATGGCCCAACACTTCCGCTAAGTAATCAAACAATGCTCGGATTCGCAAAGGTGTCGGGCCCCGCTGTGGACGATATAAATACAGGCGCCAAACGGGAGAGGTTTCCTCATGAAGTATCTGAATGAGCTTACCACTCCTAAGCCACGGCAAAACTAGAAATCCAGGCATGTGTCCGAATCCAACGCCAGCGAGAATCGCTTGAAATTCAGCTTCTAGATCATCTGTAATAAAACGGGGATTTGATGGCGTGAAGCTTCGACTTTCGGTGAATGTCCATGGCCAGTAACGCCCTGTTTTATGATCGACTAGTGCTGTTAGAGGGTATTTATCTAGGTCAATAATTTTTTTGGGCATTCCAACCTTATCAATTAACTCTGGCGTACCCACAGAATAAAAGTTCACTTTAGCCAATTCCCTTGCCACATATCGATTGTCCGGCAAAAATCCAAATCTGATCCCGATATCTATCCGCTCATCGATCACATCCGAGTGTGAATCTGTTAGCACACAATCCACGACAATATCTGGATAACGTGTGGCAAATTCTGCTAGTGCAGGTACTACCAATTTACGCCCTAACACAGACGACACAGTAAGACGGACAGTCCCACGCATTTCATCTCGTTTTTCCTTGGTGTCTTTTACAAACAAAGCATCGATCGATCCCACCGCAAAACGTGCTTGCTTTGCCAAACGCTCACCATCAGCAGTAATTTTAATTTGTCGAGTACTCCTGTAGAACAGAATCTCTCCGCGCTGCTCTTCTAGTTCTTTTATTGCCCGTGTCACTAGCTGCGGGGAAATACCGAGCTGAGTTGCTGCCTCTTTAAAATTTCGAGACTCTGCTGCGACACAAAAGATACGCATCATTTCCAATTTGTTCTGCATGTCCAATCCTGTGTTATGGTAATTATTCCGTAAATAGGAATTCTGAAAGATAATATTATTCATTTATTATACCTAACAAGGCTGTAATACTTAATCCATCAAATATGATTGACAGATAAGTTGAAGGTTACTTGTATGAATAATATCGAAAATAAAGTTATTGTTATCACAGGTGCAAGTAGTGGTTTAGGTGAAGTTACTGCTCGCTTACTTGCTAAAAAAGGTGCAAAGGTTGTACTTGGTGCTAGACGTACTGAAAAATTAGAGGCTATTGTTCACGATATTCGTGCTGAAGGTGGTCAAGCTGAATTTATTGGTATGGATATAACCAAACCACATGAAGTACAAGCACTTATTGAAAAGGCATTAAGCGCATTTGGTCAAATCGATGTATTGGTAAACAATGCTGGATTAATGTCTATTGCACCATTAAGTGAGCTAAAAGTTGATGAATGGGATCGTATGATCGACATTAATATTAAAGGTGTTCTTTATGGTATAGCAGCTACCCTACCTGTTTTCCAAAAACAAAACTTTGGACACTTTATTAATCTCGCATCTGTTGCAGGGATAAAAGTATTTAGTCCAGGAGGTACTGTTTATAGCGGTACTAAGTTTGCTGTAAGAGCCATCTCTGAAGGACTTCGTCATGAAGTTGGGGGAACAATTAGAACGACGACTATTGAGCCTGGTGCAGTTGAGTCAGAACTAAAATTCGGTTCTTCTCATAAAGAAAGTTCAGAGTTCGTTACGGATTTCTACAAACAAGCCATACCAGCTGACTCAGTCGCTCGTGCAATTGCTTATGCAATTGAGCAGCCTGCGGATGTAGATATTAATGAAATTGTTTTGCGCCCAACGAGCCAAGCGTTTTAATGATTGAATAACATAAAATGGGAGCACCTCGCTCCCATTTTTACTATATTTTTTAAAGTTAAGGACAAATCTATGAAAGCCGTATCATATGTTATCAATAACCATGATGATTTTAAAAATTCATTGGTAGATATTGAAAAAGCGAAACCTACACTTAAGGAGCGTGATGTACTGGTAAAAGTTCAGGCAATCTCTGTGAATCCAGTGGATACCAAAGTGAGAAAAAATTCGTCTGAAGCAAATAATCGTATTTTAGGTTGGGATGCTGTTGGTGAAATTGTTGAAATTGGCCCAAAAGTTACCTCGTTTAAAGTAGGAGATTCTGTTTGGTATGCTGGCGATTTAACCCGAGATGGTAGTAATGCTGAGTTTCAAGCAGTCGATGAACGAATTATCAGTCTTAAACCCATTACAGTATCTAATGCAGAAGCAGCAGCATTGCCATTAACTGCAATAACCGCATGGGAAATGTTGTTTGATCGGTTTCAAATTTCAGAAACAGAAGTTGGCAGTATTTTAATTATTGGTGGTGCAGGCGGTGTAGGATCAATCGCGATTCAACTCCTAAAAACAAAAACAAATCTGACCGTTATAGCAACAGCTTCACGTGAAGAAACGAAATCTTGGGTGGAATCACTTGGTGCCGACCATGTCATTGATCATAGCAAAGATTTAAATGCACAAATCGAGACACTAGGCATTGAAAAACCAAAGTATGTATTCTCTACAAATCATACAGACACCTATATCAAGCAAATAGTTTCTCTGATTGCACCACAAGGCAAGCTTGGATTGATCGATGATCCACAAACATTTGATATTATGCCGTTTAAGACTAAATCTATTTCTATCCATTGGGAGTTGATGTTCACCCGCTCAATGTATGAAACCGATGATATTGAAAAGCAAGGTGATCTATTGCAACAGGTTGCTCAATTAGTTGACCAGCAAAAAATT
>NZ_DDAH01000133.1:0-5555 GCF_002333245.1 Acinetobacter sp. UBA2063 | reverse complement strand
TTGGGTATTTTACCAATTATGGGCCGTTTGATTGCTGCAATTCCTGTACCGGTATTGGGTGGCGCAGGTTTGGTATTGTTCGGTACAGTGGCTGCAAGTGGTATTCGTACTTTAGCTAAAATTGATTATAGTGAGCAAAAGAACCTAATCATTGTTGCTACAGCAATTGCCGCAGGTATGATTCCAATTATTGATCACTCATTCTATGCGAACTTCCCAAAATGGGTACAAACCCTGTTCCATTCAGGTATTAGTTCAACGTGCCTCATGGCCATCGTATTAAATATTGTGTTTAACCATCTAAACTTTTTTAAAAGTAAAGAAGTGAATAAAACCAGCAATATTGTTATAGATAGTCATCACTAAGCTATTCAAAATAAATAAAAAAAGCTCACATTAATGTGGGCTTTTTTTATTAAAAAATCTAATATTGGCTTTGTTTTTGCTAAATAAATTACTCAAAACGTATTTATCGCTAGGAAAAACAATTTAATGAAATTTATGCCTCTTTCAGCTGCAATTCTATGCACTATTTCAGCCAACTCTATCTTTGCAGCCCCAATCTGGCAAGACTTCAGCATTACCGGTCTATATGGCACCGACTATCAGCTCATTGCAAAAGAAGACAAACAAACCACTGTGACATTTGAATACGCGTCAAAGCTTAAATATGGTGATTTCTTCATTTTTGCCGACCGTACACATAATGACGTCGGCGATCAAACCTATTTTGAAGCATCACCACGATTGAGTTTAGGCGCTGTAACGGGTAAAGAACTTAAATTTGGCCCTGTAAAAGATGTATTGCTTGCAACCACTTGGGAAGCGGGTAGCAACTGGATAATTTTCTCTATGGTATTGGCTTAGACTTTGATGTGCCATATTTTCAATATGCAAAATTAAATTTATATAAAGTGAATAATGATACTAAAGCTGATGACTATCAAATGACGCTTACCTATGCCATACCTTTTAAAATTGGCTCAGAATCTTTCTTAGCAGATGCTTTTCTGGATTGGTCAACTGCGGAAAAAGGCTCAGCCAGTGAGATGAACTGGACCAGTCAATATAAATGGAATGTGGGGCAACATATTTCCCCAGATACACGCCTGTATGTAGGCGTTGAGCATTCAGTTTGGAATAATAAATATAATATTAAAGGTAAAGATGAAAATAACGTCAGTGCGCTAGTGAAATATCACTTCTAATTGATTCGTTAAAACCGTACATCGTTACACAACATACTGCACAAGACTTAAAAGCCCCACGGATGGGGCTTTTAATTTCTGAGACAATTTTAAATTGAGGTTTCAATTTCAATGATAGTTTAAATTTATGCCACGATATTGAGTACTTCATTAAACTGATAAACATCACAATTATGTCCAATACCAATACGATCAACCACGGCAAAGTTACTTGGCGCCTCTAAAGTTAATAGAGGGTGATGCCATGTACCTGCATGGTAGTTAACACCTTGTGTACCATCTGAAATAAAAGCACAGAGTTTTGAAATATCAGGCGTTTGATCATCCAATGCAGGTGCCACCACAATTAAAAAAGCCTGACCTTGCATCGGGATAAAAGCTTGTGAGCCATTCGGATGTCGCTCAAGCATCGAAACCGAAAAAGGAATTTCTGTCTGTTTAATATTACGAAAAATACTAATACCTGCATGTGCTTCACCGAAGATTTCAGTGGTTACAAGGGCATGATAACGCTCGGTATGTGCATCATTGATATGAAAAAAATCCTGTCCTCCGCAGCAAATCACCTCACCAAAAGGGGCAAAGTTTTCAATGCTCAGGGGCTGTAGCTGAATTGTTTGAACCATGTGTAATTCTTTTATTGTCTATATCAAGTGTAGGAGAAGAAGGATAAAACCACAGTACTTATCCTTCTCGATGTAGAAAGTATTCAAGCTTTCAATTTAGCTTTTGGTTTTACCCCACAAACGAATACGGCTGATACCACCATCTGGAATCATATTAATGCGAATATGCGAGATCTTTTCATGTTGCAAAATTTCGTTTACAAAGCTATGAATATGATCCATTTGCATGTCTTGTGCTTCAAGCAAAAATGGCCAGAACATACTTTGTGGAATTAATTGTGGATCAGTTGCATCTTTAACATATACGGCTTGAATAGAGACTTGGGCTGGAAAGTTGCCTTTAAAGTGTGCCGTATCGATATCAATTTTTTCAATTGCACCAGTTTGACCCAAAGCCAAAATACACCAATCAAAGCCCGGTGCACGACGACGTTTGGTTTCCCAACCATCACCCATATTAATTCCGCGACCTGGGTTAATCAGATTACGTGGATGACCAAAATGTGCATCGCTATAAGCAATTACACGTCCACCATTTTCTAAAGCAACTAAATCAATTGTTGCAGTGTGATCTTGTTGTTGAACGCTCACTTCACCATACACTTTAAAACGAGCAACACCCCCATCAGGAAAAATATTTAAACGCACATGAGTAAAAACTTGGTCAGCTGTAATCGGCAAAACATGATGCTGACTTGGGCCAAGTACGTTGTTCTCTAATATGTTCAACCATTCAGCTTGAGCAAGATCGCCATCAGGGGCGTAGCAGGCTTCAACTGAAGCTGAAGCAGGGTAATTCCCAGTGAAGAAGGTAGTGTCAATATCTAAAGCCTTAATATGCCCAGCTACGCCCAATTGAATAATTGCCCAGTCATAACCTGTGTGACGTTTACGGCGCGTTTCCCAACCATCCATCCATTTACCATGGTCATCGAATTTATCTTCAACAAAAATTGGCGCGTCAAATTGAAGCATACGTTTTGCTTCTGCGAAAAATTCATCTGAACATTCAATAATTTTTGCACCAATACGGTCATCTGCCAAATTGGTAAGTGTCTGTAATTGTGCAGGAATATCAAAATCGGGTGCTAATAAAGTCGCCATATATTAAATCCATTCGCTATTTTCTTTCAAAATTCATGCTTTGCGCTATCGTGCTACAAAAAATTTAATAAACGATAAAAACAAGCATTTACACGCGTTTAGATGCACAGCGTGTGCCAACTTTGGATTTTTTTCAGGGCGCTTTATAAAAAATGGCACGCTTTTAGCATTTTATGACTTAGAAACTTATAAAACACAGGGGAATTATAGATGGAAATTACAATTATTGGTGCAGGTATGGCGGGTCTAACTACAGGCATCGCACTAAAAAAATTCGGACACCAAGTAACCATCTATGAACAGGCAGAACAAATTTTACCGGTGGGTGCTGCTATTTCGTTATGGTCTAACGGTGTGAAATGTCTAAATTATTTGGGTTTGACAGAGCAAGTTGAAAAGCTTGGCGGCAAAATGGATAACCTTGCTTATATTGATGGTCTGACGGGCGATGTGATGACCCAGTTTAGCCTTTATCCATTGATTGAAGAAGTCGGGCAACGACCATATCCGGTATCACGTGCGGAACTTCAGAATATGTTAATGGATGAATTTGGTCGTGAAGATATTCATCTAGCTAAGAAAATGATTTCTTTTGTTGAAGAAGGAGAGCGTGTAAAAATTCAATTTGCAGATGGTAGCGAAATAGAATCTGATCTATTGGTGGGTGCAGACGGTACACACTCAATTACTCGTGCCTATGTTTTAGGTGAGCAAGTTGAGCGACGCTATGCAGGCTATGTCAATTGGAATGGTCTCGTTGATGTCTCAGACGATTATGCCGCAGCAGATCAATGGACAACGTTTGTAGGTGAAGGCAAACGTGTTTCACTGATGCCAGTGGCGAATAATCGTTTCTATTTCTTTTTTGATGTGCCGTTAGCTGTTGGTCTTGAAAATGATCGTAGCCAATACAAAGCTTTATTCAAACAATACTTTAAAGGATGGTGTGAGCCTGTCCAAAAGTTAATTGATGCAGTCGATGTGCAAAAGACCAATCGTGTAGAAATTCACGATATCGAACCATTTGCCAATTTTTACAAAGGTCGAGTGGTGATTGTAGGTGATGCAGCGCACAGTACAACACCTGATATTGGTCAAGGCGGCTGCCAAGCGATGGAAGATGCTATCTATTTGGCACGTTCATTGCAAATTAATACCTTAGGTTTACAAGATTCTTTACGTCGCTATCAGAACAAGCGTAATGAACGTGCCAATGAGTTGGTACTTCGTGCCCGTAAGCGCTGTGATGTGACACATATGAAAGATGAAGCGGTGACCCGAGAGTGGTATGAAGAGTTACGTAAAGAACAAGGCAATCATATTATGAAGGGAATTATTAGTAACATTGTCGGTAATCCACTCGACTAAGCTGTAAGACACAAAAAGAAATGTAAAACTAAAAGGTTAGCTTTCAGCAGCCAGTGTGAATATTCACACTGGCTTTTTTTAGCTATTTAGAAACATTAGATTGAAGAGCAAAGGATTAAATGTTTAAGGAAGTTGCTTTAATTGCAATTTGATTTCTTCCATTTTTTCGACCAATAAATTTACCATTATTTGTGAAAGACGAGATGTTTGACGTTTTGAAGCGACGCACAGTGCAATGGTTAAACGATGCATACCTTTTTCACGAATGGGCTTAAATACGATCTTTTTTGAGTTTAAAAGTGGTAATGCATCCATATATGACATTAAGCCAATGCCTAATTGTTGTTGAATTAATGATGTTATCATTCTAATGTTATTACATTCTATCTTTTGTATAGGATTAAATTTGTGATGTTTATAGAGTGTATGTACATAATCACTGATGACTAAGGGCTCACTTGGCATGATATGACGCTCATTTAAAGTGTCAGATAAATAGATTTTATCCATGCCGGCTAAGGTGTGATGTGGTGATAAAACATAGCCTAAAGGAATTTCAATAAAGGATAAGATTTCTAATTGATTGTGACTTTTAGGATTTAAGATAATGCCAAAATCTAATTCTGCATCAATGATTTTTCTCGATATTTCTTCACTGCTATTCATACTGATATTGAGATTAATCCATGGATAGCTTTCAGCCATGCGTTGAATACAATCCACGACAAAACCATCATTTAGGGCAGAAATAAAACCCATTTCAATATTGCCGCGACTTAATCCTTGAATTTCATCAAATCGAATTCGAGTCAGCTGATATTCTTTTTGCCATTTAAGCAAATCAGCATAAAGTAATTCACCTGCTAACGTTAGCTTCAGCCCCTGCGGTAAACGCTCAAATAAAGCAACGCCTAACTCTTCTTCAGCAAGAACAATTTGCCGATGCACTGCAGAGACTGAAATAAAAAGCTGTTCTGCGGCTTTACGTAAACTGCCAGTACGGGCAACAGCCATAAAATATTCAGAAAATCGGGAAAAGGTAAGCGACATACAGCTATTCAATCTCACGGGCAGTTTACAAAGTACTTATCCATGCTTAAGCGATTTTCATGCCATAACTTTTGATTTTTTCAATTCATTCTGCTTTTGTGTTCTAAAAAGCAGAACATTGTATGCAAATCATTCTAATAGACAGAAATGCTATCCAAACGTATTTTTGACTTAGAAAGGCTTTGTTGCACAAAGATTT
>NZ_DDAH01000090.1:14535-20031 GCF_002333245.1 Acinetobacter sp. UBA2063 | reverse complement strand
ATTATAAAGATGATAGGCAGCAAGATGCACTGAAAGAAAAGAACATGGTTAAGGCGCTTAAAATATTATTATTATTTGGAAAACTGCGTAAGAATTTTCTACATTTTCAATGCCGAATAAAAGGTGATGAGCAACAAATTGTTAATTTTATTACTGGTATAGAGCCAATGTTAGGAGATCATCTGTATTTAGAAAAACAAAACTACCCAGTTAATTTGGATGCTTCTGAGCGAACCGTTAAATTTAGTTTTCAAAGAGTTGTCGGTTCTAACAAAAAAAATGTTACTCCGCTGGTTATATTTAATTTAATGTTAAAAATGATGCAAGAAGATGAACTTTGGATTAAATAGCCTAAGCATCTTAAAGAGGGAAATTTAAAAACTTTAGCATCACAGTTTCGTCACTGAATTTTAGACAATAGTGTAAATTGGTAAATCGCTGAGCTAAAGTCTTGTAGTCCAAACTCGATATGACAGTTACCCATTTTATAATGTGTCTGTCAGGTTAAATTTGAACTAAATTATTCTCAGCCCAAATCCGCTTCCAATCAAATCATGATTCAAGTGGCGTGCGGCCACTGCTGAATCTAATTCACAGTACCTAAAACAGGTATCAACTTCGGTCCAGCCATTCTCGCTTTGCTAATGATCTCCACCAGTTCAGCATAAGTCAGTTCAAACTTATCCTCACTATCAAAAACATAAACCATGTTCTTGCCTTCATATTCAGCTGGAGTAGGTGGTACAAAACGTTTCGGGATAAGAAGCTGTGCGAGTTGTTCATCATTTAATTTAAATAAGTGCATGTTTTTATCCTATTCTTGGTAAGTCTGACCATTTGGTTAAATACGATGGTGATCTAAGGTTTTGATTCATGTGCCATGAGGCTTCTTGATTGTTGGCAATTCCCAATGTGACGAGATTCTTCCCAAACCTTTCACTGATGGCTTCGATTGCATCTGAAAGTTTTTCGCGTTCATGCCTATGTGAATAGTCCGTGAATAGATCGGGTACAAATTTGGATTTATCTGTGATTTCGAGCAGCACGATTCCCGCCTTTTTATACTTAAAACCCTTCTTAAATATCTGATCGATGCCTTTCATCGCAGCCTTGGTGATAAGCAATAAGTCGTCTGTATGTTCGTGCATTTGAACGATGATATAGGGTGCGTAACGCTCAGACTTATCAAAGCGACTGGTTTGGATATACACGCCGATCATCTTGCAGATTGAGCCATCTTCCCGCATTCGCTTTACGGCTCGAGCAACATAAAGCCGGACAGATGCTTTGATGTCATCAATTTCATAGACTAGGTTCCCATATGAACGACTGCTGATGATTTGCTTCTTCGCTACCGCATCATCACTCAGGTCAATACAAGAAAGGCCCTGTAGCTCAAGCACCGTCTTTTCCATCACGATACTGAACTGCTTTTTGATTTCTTTAGGATTGGCATTGATCAGATCTAGAACGGATTGAACACCCATGGCATTGAGCTTCTTACAGTTCTGCCTGCCAACGCCCCAAACTTCGGATACATCTACTTGTGCGAATAGCGTTTCTGTAGAGCATGGGTCCATATGGACCAGATTACAGACTCCATTGAAAAACTTGTTTTTCTTGGCGAGATGATTGGCAATCTTGGCTTCAGTTTTAGAGCGACCGATTCCAATGCAGCAGGGTAGTCCTAACCAACGCCAAGCTTTAGCCCTCATATCTTGCGCATATTCTGTCAGGTCAAATAAGTGCTCATACGTTGTGAGCTTTAGGAAGCATTCGTCAATTGAATAGACTTCTTGCTCTCCAGGTGCAACATAACTCCCGAGAAGCTCCATAAAGCGTCTAGACATTTCACCATACAGAGAGAAATTACTGGATAGCACCTGAATGTTATGTTGTTTGATCAAATCCTGAATCTGAAATACAGGAACCCCCATCTTTATACCTAAGTCTTTTGCTTCTTGGCTTCTTGCCACGGCACAGCCATCGTTGTTGCTGAGCACAATGGTTGGGCAATCATTTAGGGCAGGGTTAAACACACGTTCACACGAGACGTAGCAATTATTCACGTCAACTAACGCGAATATCTCATTTTCACTTTTCATTTTTATTCTTCTTTTTATGAACGGTGATGAATACGTTTTAAATTAAAAGTCACTACACCCCAAATAGATATTGTCTGACTGTCGTTGGGAATGATGTGATTGTATCTAGGATTCTCAGCTTTTAACCAAAGGTCTGGAAGAGGGTAGTCTTCATCTCCGAAAATCTCTTTGATTTCAGACTTAGACATCTTGCTTGTAATCATTAACCGCTTAATTGTCGAAGCACTATTATCAATTAATACAATTACGATATCGTAGTGCTTTGCTTCTATACTGCGATCAACAATGATCGGATCATTAATCTCAAAACCTGCATCAAGCATGGATTCACTGTCTACGTAAGCGATAAATGTAGAAATAGGGTTATGAATAAGGAATTCATTCAGATCGAGTGCTTTATCTTGTTCATCCTTGATACTAAATGCAGGACCAGCAGGAATGCGCTCTAAAGAGACTGGAATTGAGACTTTGGATTTGGGTAGTACTGCGGTTAACCCTAATTTCTCAACAAGTTCATTTTGAACAGCGATTTGCTCTAGAACTGTATTGATGGTAGGGCTTGGCTTACCCTCTGGACCCATGAGCTCTTGCAAAGATGACCATGCGTCATCAGAGAAGTAGATCGGCAACTTCTTAGACATGTGATACTCCTACGCTACAGTGGCGTGTTTGGAAGTAGAATTTGTCTAAATATGATATTACTAACAGGGATTAAAATTCAAATTTAAAAAGTTGTGGATAAACAAGGAGAAGTCAAAATAAGTCGTTTTGTTTCTGCTCATCGCGTGGAAAAGTGACGAATTCATCAAGCATGTGAAAGAAACCCCAACCTTGGCAATAGTTACCGACATAAAATACCTTAAATAACATAAATAGTATTTTAATAAACATTATATATAACAGATATATAGGGCTTTATTGCATAAATGATTTAAAGGCAAAGTTCTCCTAGGTGCCTCAAATTTAAGTGACAACTTGAGTATGAGGTCGGACTAATTCTGTAAATTTATTTAAAATAGCTATACGGGAATGTGCCTCATTGACTTGGCTTTGAAAGTTCCTAGCACTGAGTTTATCGCCTAATAATTTGATGCAATGCATCTTAGTTTCGACCAAACTTCGGTGATGATAGCCTGACCATTTTTTCCATAGTGTCCTGCCGAAACGTTTAACTGTTCGAAGTAATTCATTTCGTTCTCGCGAATGAACTTTGTTATCTTTCCAAGGCTTTGCATTTTTTCTGGGTGGAATCACGGCATACGCTTGCCGATCTGCAATGATCTGACGGCATTGTTTTGTGTCATAAGCCCCGTCTGTATAGAATGAATCAATCTGCTCATCTAATGGGATTTGATCAAGTAAATTTCCAAGAACTTGCGAATCACTGATATTATTTGTTGTCAGCTGAACTGCTCGTATTTGCAGGGTTTTAGCATCTATACCGATATGCAGTTTACGCCATTTCCGACGGTATTCAGGCTGATGTTTCTTACGCTTCTATTCTCCTTCACCTAAAAATTTTAAACCCGTAGAGTCGACGAGTAGGTGTAACCCATCACGACTTTTCTGATAGCTTATCGCAATATCAATATGCTTTTGTCGTCTACAGAGGGGGGAGTAATCTGGTGCTGTCCAATTCAAGCCACTGAGTTTAATCAGGCTTTGAGCAAAGCCAGTGACCATACGTAAAGAAAGACAGAATAGAGATTTGATCATTAAACAGCATTGAATCGCTGTATTGGAATAAGTTTGATTTCGTCCGTGCTTGCCTTGTGGTTGTGCATACCATTGGGTCTTTGGATCAAACCAGATTGAAATATTCCCTCGCTTGATTAAAGCTTGGTTATACGAGGACCAATTGGTTGTACGGTAGATTTTAGGTGCAGGCTTCTTCATCTGGAAATTATATTGCTGAAGAAGCCTTCAAGAATAGCTTTGTGCAACAAAGCCCATTTCACCTAATGATGTAAACACATTTCTCTAGTTTGCTTTTGAGCAAATTTAAGCGCTTTAGGATTATTTTTAATCGCAGCCTTTGTACACGACAAAAGAAGATAACTCATTGAAATAATGGCATAATACTTGTTTTCTGACGACTAATATAATGACACATTTCAATGAGTTACATCTCATCTTAAACAAATATCTAAAGTGGAACAAGTCACATGTAAAATGTTTTACACTGATTATGCTGGCATTAATTGTAAAACAGACATGTAATCTTTCTTCCGCATCTAAAGCCTTACCCATCAAGTGCTCACCACAATCATTTTATCGACGTGTACAACGTTTCTTTGCAGATCAGTATTTCGATTATCGTCAAATTTCTCAGTTAATTTTCAATATATTTTCATTCGATAAAGTCCAATTAACTTTGGATAGAACCAACTGGAAATGGGGAAAACGAGATATCAATATCTTGATGTTAGCCATCGTCTATCGTGGAATAGCGATACCTATTGTTTGGACATTGCTCAATAAACGTGGAAATTCAGATACAAAAGAGCGTATTGCTTTGATTCAACGCTTTATCTCCATTTTTGGTAAAAACCGTATTGTGAATGTGTTCGCAGACAGAGAGTTTATCGGTGAGAAATGGTTTACATGGTGAATTGAAAATGACATTAACTTCTGTATACGTGTTAAAAAAACTTTATTGTGACCAATCACTTAGCCAAGAATCATAAAATTAGTGATTTATTTCGTCATCTTCAAGTTGGTCAAACTGAATGTCGTAAACGACGTATTTGGGTTGGTCGAGTGAAACTGTATATTAGTGCGCTACGATTAGAAGATGGAGAACTTTTACTTGTTGTTTCTCCTATGTTTAATGCTTCTGCTATTCGTGATTATGCATTACGCTGGGAAATCGAAACCTTATTTAGTTGTCTCAAAGGACGTGGATTCAATCTTGAAAATAATCGTTTAACAGACCCTAGACGAGTCAAGAAATTGATAGCAGTACTAGCTATCGGTTTCTGTTGGTGCTATTTAACAGGTGAATGGCAACATGATCGAAAAAAAGCGATAAAAATAAAGAAGCATGGACGACTTTCAGTAAGTTTATTTCGATACGGTTTGGACTATGTTCAAATGGCTATTCTACGTTTGATTGGTTTTGGAAAAAAAGAAGAATTTAAGAAAGTGCTCGCAATTTTAAGGAAGAAAAAGCCTGATAGGACAAGGGCCCTATGAAATTTGTCGTGTACAGAGAATCGCAGCTAAACAAAACTCTACATTCTGTTTTTCGATATATTGTAGGAGCAATCCATTTTTACTCACTAATTCCAAATCACGCTCATAAGATGAATAATATAATCTGCGAAATTCTATATCACTAAGCCTAGTTCATTGCTATATTACACCATGAACCGTACCGGGTTTGTCGGAG
>NZ_DDAH01000090.1:10637-14342 GCF_002333245.1 Acinetobacter sp. UBA2063 | reverse complement strand
ACCTAACGGGTTAATCTTATCATAGTACATTGCTTCAAACTCAAAAGGCGATACATAACCCAGTGCATCAAGCACCATATCAGTATTCTTACGTGTTGATACTTTCCAGCCAACACTTGCACATGAAAACACATCAATAATAAATGCAGTTTAGACCCAACCTGAATGAGTTTGAATATACGTGAAGTCAGAGACCTGAGATACCGTCATGGTAGTCAATCAGGTTTTGAGATTATTCGACTAATAAATAATCTCTTCGATAGGCAGTACTCAATGGGATGAGCGCAGAAGCCTTTGAGACAGCTTCAAAATGAGGCTGTCTCGTGTCTAGGATACTGGGAGCTGTCCAGTCCTGATTGGTTAAATATTTAAAATGGCGGATTAAACATCGCATAAAGAACAGTTAATGCCGCGGCAATTATGTAAAACCGAGCTGCGTGCGCTATTCTGATTGGTACCGGGTCCTTCTACCAGATGCCCTGCAAGTTGTTCGGCGCCAGAAGAGGGGCGCCATTTGCTTTTCATATTAATTTGCTGATGGCCAGTAATCATCGGCTTAGCTAAAGTCTGCTGTTGGCAATAATTACATTCAATCGTATCGGTTGAGATACGGGCAATTGGAACCCGTTGTTCAAAAATTCCCTCGCAATGCTCACAACGGAAATCATATAACGGCATTTCTGTACTCCTATAGCACAAAGGGCTCAAATTAAAAAGACGGGTAGCCGAAGGCTTTAGGTTGGATGACTACCCGTTGTGAAGCTGAAACAACAATAAACTGTAAAACTAGCGTTTATGCCCCCAGAATTTGTCATCGTTCAGCGCACCTTGAGGCAGGATGTTCTGTTCGAAAATTGAAGTTGGCAGAGATACGGTACATGCACAGTTTGGAATATCCACGATACCGCCGATACGGCCTTCAACTGGTGCCGCAGTCAGTAACATATACGCCTGTGAGCCGGTAAAACCAAAATTCTCAAGGTATTTAATCGCTTTTAAACACGCCTGACGATAGGCCACAGTGGCATCCAGATAGTGGTTTACGCCATCTTCAACGCTGATGCCTTCAAAGGTCAGCCACTGGTCATAAGCCGGACGGACATTACTTGGCACAAAGATTGGAGAATCGATATTGTATTTTTCCATACCGCCCTTGATCAGATCGAAGCCCACACGGGTAACACCATCCATTTCGATCGCGCCACAGAAACCGATTTCACCATCTCCTTGAGAGAAGTGCAGATCGCCCATCGAGAAGCCAGCACCTTTCTGATAAACAGGGAAGTAAATACGGCTACCGGCTGCCAGGTCTTTAATGTCCGTATTTCCGCCATGTTCACGTGGTGGAACAGTGCGCGCAGCTTCTGCTGCCATACGGTCGAATTCAGCACCTGTTACGCCACGCAGAACAGCAGTACGCGGATCAGGCGGATTAGCCTGACCTTTAGGCACCAGTAAAGCTTCACGGCGATTCCATTCCTTTAGCAAATCATGCGATGGCAAAGTTCCCATCAAGCCAGGGTGTTTTAAGCCAGCAATACGCACGCCCGGAATATGACGTGAAGTCGCAAATAAGCCTTTTAAGTCCCAGATAGCTTTGTCAGCTTCAGGGAAATAGTCAGCCAGGAAGCCACCGCCATTTTCCTTGGCAAATACGCCAGAGAAACCGACATCTGAAATTGGCTGAATGTCGAGCAGGTCGATTACCAGCAAGTCACCTGGCTCAGCACCTTCTACATAGAAAGGTCCGGTCAATGGATGGGCACGGGTCAGGTCGACATTTTTGACATCAGAAATGTCATCGGTATCTTTAATCTGCGCATCCAGGAAATCCAGACTTTCAATCAGGATTTCTTCACCCGGTTTTACCGAAGTCAGAAATGGCAAATCTGGATGCCAGCGGTTATGTCCAATTTCCGCCTGTTCTGCCAGCGGAACCCCTGGTTTAATTTTAATATGTTGCATGGTTTATCCCCTGTGTTGAGGTCGAATAAAGCTAGTTTTTGATGTTATTGCCCGTGTCATCCATGATGAACAGCGGATCTTCGATCACGCTTTCAACCGGAACTGACTGAACCTGGATCGCTTTGCCGTCATAATCAATGATGATCTGACCGGCTTCTGGATGCTGAATAAAAAACCTGGCGAGTTGTGGCTCAACCAAAACCCGAAAACGGCGACTCAAGCCTCGTGCTCCGAAACGAACATCGTGTCCGGTAGACAGAAACAGGGTGGCAGCGGGTGTAAGTTCAACCGTGCGGCTCTGCTTGCGGAGTCGCTGATTCAGTTTCTCGATTTCCAGGCTGACCAGTGTTGGCACGAAATTAGCTTCTACCGCTTCATAATTCAGAATGCGTTCAATACGATTCAGAAACTCTGGATCAAATTTCTTGTACAGGGCGCGTTCGGTAATCTGGCTGTCATCCAGTTTGGCCAGTCGGGCCAGTTTCTGAATAGGTTTTGGAAGCTTGGCCAGCTGTCTTAAGCGTGCCTGAGCATCTTTGGCGCCGACGTTACTGGTCATAAAGATCATGCAGTTTTTGAAATCCAATACTTTGGTACCCGCGGTCAGCTTTAAGGTTCCGGTTTCCAGAACGTTGAGCAGACCCCGAATGACTTCGGTACTGGCTTTTTCAATTTCATCAAACAGCACAATACCTGGCTTGGAAAAACTGCCCTGAATATGGGCTTCATCAAACAGGGTATTGCCTTCTTTAGAGCCGACATAGCCTGGAGGGGCACCTGTCAGTGCTGCAGCATAATGTTCCTGTGCCAGTGTGTTCATGTCGATCCGGCAGAATGCATCTGGCTTGCCATGGATCGCCTCAGCAATCAGCCGAACCGTTTCGGTTTTCCCCACACCCGTCGGTCCTAGCATCAAGGTGACTGCCAGTGGCCGGGTAGGAACATTAAAATCTGCCTTGACGGTTAAGAGCATGTTTTCAATTTCATCCAGTGCGGCACGCTGCCCAATGATATGACCACGGACATGCTGCATGACTTTTTCAGGATCAAAGCTAAAGCGAGAGGTACGTGCAATACGTTCTTTGCTCTGCATCTCATAACGCTGTTTGGCCAGAGTTTCCTGATTGGCACTGATGCGGTCGCTGGCAAATGTCATATCGAATACCTCCTCTCAGACCAAACTTAAGATGCTTCTTTTTCCAAGCCTTCATGTGGCAGATTGCCGATTGGGCATTCCGCAACGCCGATGGTAGAGCGGGTAATTTTTTCCACGTTCTCTTGCGCTTTTTGAGCATCCAGAACCCAGGTCTTGTAGAAGTCGAATGGACAGTCTGCAACGCCTTTATCGCCGTCACCATTGTTATAGACACCGGTATAACCGCGGTGCAGCAATTTAAATAAATGGTTTTGTGACTGGTCGTATTTACGTGCATCACGAATTTCATGCAGTGACAATTGTGCGTATTGGAT
The DNA here is from genome assembly GCF_002333245.1 of Acinetobacter sp. UBA2063. Classification (NCBI taxonomy): domain Bacteria; kingdom Pseudomonadati; phylum Pseudomonadota; class Gammaproteobacteria; order Moraxellales; family Moraxellaceae; genus Acinetobacter; species Acinetobacter sp. UBA2063. The sequence continues at coordinate 10,907 of NZ_DDAH01000090.1, read as the reverse complement.
GCCATTTTCTTCCGTACCACATTCACCCAAGGTACGGCCGTCGAAGCCGACTACCGCAGAGTGACCGAAATAGGTGTAAACGCCGTCGAAACCGGTACAGTTGGCAACAGCAACGTAAACGTTATTTGCCCATGCCATGCATTTCGACATGTTGATCTGCTGATCTGCAGCCGGGTACATATAGCCTTGGCAACGCACGACCAGTTCAGCGCCTTTCATGGCACAGTCACGCCAGATTTCTGGATAGTTACCGTCATCACAGATGATCAG
>NZ_DDAH01000090.1:0-10534 GCF_002333245.1 Acinetobacter sp. UBA2063 | reverse complement strand
GTCATCACAGATGATCAGTGACATCTTGATGCCCTTCGGTCCTTCAGTCACATAAGTGGTATCACCTGGGCACCAGCCTTCAATCGGGCACCATGGGATAATCTTGCGGTATTTCTGAACGATTTCGCCCTTGTTATTGATCAGGATCAAGGTGTTATATGGCACCTTGTTTGGATGTTCCTCATGTTGTTCACCGGTAATTGAGAACACGCCCCAGACGTTGGCTTCAATACAGGCTTGCGAGAAAATCGCGGTTTCATCGCCTGGAATGGTGGCAGCGGTTGCCATCATCTCGTCATGGTCGTACATAATGCCCATGGTGCTGTATTCAGGAAAAACAATCAGGTCCATACCTGGAATACCCTGTTTAATTCCTTTCAACATTTCAGCAATTTTATACGCGTTATCAATTACTTCTGCTTTGTTGTGCAGACGAGGAATTTTGTAGTTTACAACTGCTACACCTACTGTATCTGGGCTGCTTGAGATATCACCGTGACGCATTCAAATTTCTCCAACTCTTTTATCGATTCAACTTTATGATTCGAGTGTCGCGTGAAATACGTTGCAGCAAAATACGTTGAATTGCGTATATGGATGCGTAGACTGGAAGAAATTTTTAAATGTGAATAATCAAATAAAATATTTAAATACAATTCTGGGATATTAAGTGAAATAGATATTAAAAATCCCCGACGAATCGGGGGGGAATTATAGCCAGATTAAACCAGCAATATTAAACAGAAAGATACTTACTGATGGTGGTCTCATCGACATTTTCACGGACATTTTCATAAGCAAAGCGACCCTTGTCGATCACCAGGAAGCGATCGGCCATCGCCATGGTGAAACTCAGCACCTGTTCAGAGACCACAATGGTCAGATCACGCTGGTCACGGATTTCTTTCAGAGTTCTGGCAATGTCCTTGATGATAGAGGGCTGAATCCCTTCCGTCGGTTCATCCAGCAGCAGTACTTTAGGGTTAGTCGCTAAAGCACGGGCAATTGCTAATTGCTGTTGTTGTCCACCCGATAAGTTTCCACCTTTACGTTTGCGCATATCCCAAAGTACAGGAAACAGCTCATACAGGTCATCCGGGACTTTGCCGTGCGCAGAAGCCGGTAAACCGGTCTGGATATTTTCCAGTACGGACATGGTGGAGAAAATCATCCGGCCCTGCGGCACATAAGCCACACCATTTTCTACGCGCTGGTAAGGATCCAGTTTTTCCAGATTTTTGCCATCCAGCTTGATTTCACCTTTAGTATTTTTAATATCGCCGATTAGGGTTTTGAACAGGGTGGTTTTACCCATGCCGTTACGGCCCATGATCGCTACAATTTCCTTCGGCTGGATCTTCAGTTCCAGGTCGTGAATCACCTGACTTTGTTTATATCCTGAACACAAAGCATTAATTTCTAATAATCCGCTCATAGTGGTCTCCTTAGTGTCCCAGATAAACTTCAATCACTTTCGGATCATTTTGCACATCGTCCATTTTGCCTGCTGCCAGAATTTTACCCTGGTGCAGTACCGTGACTTTGTCCGCAATGGTTTTGACAAATTCCATGTCATGTTCAATCACCAGCACAGAACGTCCTTTGCTAATCTCCCGCAACAGTTGCGCCGTCTGCTCACGCTCTGACACACTCATCCCTGCGACAGGTTCATCCAGCATGAGCAGCTCTGGGTCTTGCATGAGTAACATGCCAATTTCCAGCCACTGCTTCTGGCCATGAGAGAGCAGACCGGCGGAGGTATCCAGCAGATCAGTCAGGAAAATCTTGCCAGCAACTTCACGAATACGCTCATCGACATCTTTGGTGCGTCTGAAGAACAGCGCACCAAAGACATTACGGCCACGCGGGAAGGACATTTCCAGGTTGTCATAGACTGACAGATTTTCATAAATATTCGGGTTCTGGAATTTACGCCCAACCCCTTTACGGACAATATTGAACTCTTTCAGTTTGGTCAGTTCAATATCATTAAACTTGATCGTACCTGAAGTTGCTTTGGTTTTGCCACAGATCAGATCCAGCACTGTGGTTTTGCCGGCTCCATTGGGACCGATCACCACATGGACTTCGTTTTTATCCAGATAGAAGTTGAGATCACTGACTGCCTTGAAACCGTCGAAGGACACGGTGAGATCTTCAATGACCAGCACCGGTTTATTCATTTCTACGCCGACTTTATTCATTTCACGCCTCCTTCTACAATTGGATTGATCGTTTTATCCGGATCACTACTTGGCGGTGGCGAAGTGCTGTCGATCGGTTTCTTTTTCAGGAACAATGGACGGACATATTTTTCATACAGACCCGCTAAGCCATTCGGTAAGAACATGACTACACCGATGAACAATGCACCGAGGAAATACAACCATACTTCAGGAAAGGCTTCAGAGAAGTAAGTTTTACCCAGATTCACCAGAACAGCACCATACACTGCCCCAATCAGTGACAGACGACCACCGACTGCAGCTAAAATGACCATTTCAATCGAAGGTACGATGCCGATAATCGTTGGTGACATGAAGCCGACTTGCAGGGTAAACATCGCACCACCAATAGATGACACCACAGCTGCGAAACAGAAAATGAATACTTTGTACATGGCCACGTCATAGCCAGAGAAACGTACACGTTCTTCTTTGTCACGCATCGCAGAAAGTAGACGTCCGAGTTTAGAACTGAGGACAAAACGGCTGATCATGATCACTGCAATGAGCAGCAGGGCATTGATGTAGTACAGGACATATTTGGCTTCATCGGTACGGATATCCCAGCCATGCAGGGTTTTCAGGTCTGTAATCCCGTTAATGCCGCCAGTGAAACCTTGTTGACCAATAATCAGAATGGTCAGGATCGCTACAATGGCTTGCATGATGATCGAGAAGTACACATCACCGACACGACGGGTAAACATCGCGAAACCGATGATGAAGGCAAGCAAGATTGGAATGATGATGATGGCAAACAAAGTAAACCCGAAGCTATGGAAAGGTTCCCAAAAGCCTGGCAAGCTGGTGATCTGGTTCCAGTCCATAAAGTCTGGAATTCCTGGCGTGGTTTGCGCTGCTGTAGATTGCATGTCTGAAGCTTCAAGTTTCAGGAACATGGCCATGCAGTAGCCGCCAATGCCAAAGAAAATCCCTTGACCTAAACTTAAGATACCACCGTGTCCCCAGCACAGAACCAGGCCGATTGCGACAAAAGCAAAAGTCAAATATTTACCCATCAGATTCAGACGGAAAATATCCAGGAACATTGGCATGACTAGCAGGATCAGTACAGCAAGAATCACCAGACCAATCGCACCTTCTTTACCGCCTAAAAAGGCATTCATTAGATTCTTCATAATATCTCTCCTGAATCCCTACTTACGTACTTTGATTGAGAAGAGACCCTGAGGACGCAGCATCAGGATAATAATGACTGTAGCCAGTGTCAGGACTTTAGCGACAGAACCAGAAAGGAAGAATTCCAGAATAGATTGTGCTTGCGCGATACTGAATGCGGAGGCAATGGTGCCAAGCAAGCTTGCAGCGCCGCCGAAGACCACTACTAAGAATGTATCGACGATATACAGCGAACCGGCTGTAGGACCAGTAGAACCGATGGTTGTGAAGGCTGCACCCGCAATACCTGCAAGCCCACAACCCAAGGCAAAGGTTAAGCTATCAACACGTTTGGTATTGATCCCGACAGCACCACTCATAAAGCGGTTCTGGTTGGTTGCACGAAGCTGTAAACCCCAGCGTGAACGGTAAATCAGAAAGTAGACAAATGCAGTAACACAGAGGGTAACGCCCACCAGGAACAGACCATTGATAGGAATATCGATGGCTTCCGTCGGTTGATAAGAACCCATTAACCAGTCAGGTAAAGTCGGGCTGACTTCCTTAGGGCCGAAAATAGAACGGAACAACTGCTGCATGATGAGGCTCAAGCCCCATGTTGCAAGAAGTGTATCGAGTGGCCGTTGATAGAGCCGGCTGATCATGAGCCGTTCCACCATGTAACCGATAATGCCTGCTGTGAGGAAGGCTGCAATGATTGCAATCAGGAAATAGTAAGGTAGGAGTTGAGGGAAAAAACTTTCAGTCAGTGTGGAAATGAAAAATGTCGTATATGCACCAATGGTCAGAAACTCCCCATGTGCCATGTTAATTACGCCCATTTGCCCAAAGATAATTGCAAGGCCGAGCGCCATCAATAACAGCACACAGAACACAGAGAGACCATTAAAGCCTTGCATGGCAAATATTGCACCGAATTCTGCAAATGATAGATCCATCGCATCATCCTCCAAGCTTTAAAAAATTGTGTGGAATAAAAAGATCAGGAGAATGGTTTCCCCTGATCATGTGGCTGTTAACTCAGTAACCTTTAGGGAATGGGTTTGGTTTGATTAGACCTTTAGACTCGTAAACAACCTTGAACTGACCATTTGGTTGCACTTGACCAATACGTGATTTGCTCCATAAATGGTGATTCGGGTCAATTTTCACATAGCCTTCAGGAGCGTTTTTCATTTCTAGGCCTTTAGATGCTGCAGTCACTTTCGCGACATCGAAGCTACCGGCTTTTTCAACTGCTGCTTTCCATAACCATGGACCTAGGTAAGCGGCTTGTGTTACATCACCTACCACCGCTTTAGGGCCATATTTCGCTTTAAAGGCTTTTACGAATGCAGCATTATTGGGGTTATTTAGGCTTTGGAAATATTTCATTGAAGAGTAGAAGCCCTTCATGTTTTCGCCGCCAATCCCCAGCAATTCATCTTCAGTCACTGAAAGGGTAAGCAGTGTCTGTTTGTCGCCTGTTACGCCCGCAGCTTTCATTTGTTTGTAGAAGGATACGTTCGAACCACCCACAACTGCTGCAAAGATGGCATCTGGTTTACGCAGTTTGGTTTTGTTGATGAGAGAGCCGAATTGAGTGTGGCCCAGAGGATAATATTCTTCGCCAACCACTTTACCTTTCAGTACTTTCTCGATGTGGGTACGGGCAATTTTCATGGTGGTACGCGGCCAGATATAATCAGAGCCAATCAGATAGAAGGTTTTGGCTTTTTTCTCTTTTGCCAGCCAGTTCAGTGCTTCAAGTACCTGTTGAGTTGCTTCCTGACCGGTGTAGATCACGTTTTTAGATTGTTCTAAGCCTTCATAGAAGGTTGGGTAATAAAGTAGAGAGTTGTTGCGTTCAATAATCGGCAATACGGCTTTACGAGAGGCTGAAGTCCAGCAACCGAAAATTGCAGCAACACGGTCTTTTTCAGACAGTTTACGTGCTTTTTCTGCAAAGGTTGGCCAGTCAGAAGCACCATCTTCCTGAATAATTTTGATTTGTCGACCGAGAACACCGCCCTGTTTATTGATCTGTTCAATGGCCAGACGTTCTGCCTGAATCGAACCGGTTTCAGAAATTGCCATGGTACCGGTTGCTGAATGTAGCTGCCCTACATACACAAACTTGTCATCGACTTTAAGTTTGGTGGTATTGACCTTTGCTGTTGCAGGTACGCTGGCATTGGTCAGTGCTGGTGCCAGCAGGAATGGAACAGCAAGTAAACCTGCCATTAATCCAGATGTCTTCACTTTTGATTTCAAGCTCATGTCGGGTTCCCCTATAGAATTAGATGTGCTGATGCGCTTAATCATTGGTTTGCGCTTGGTATGGAACTAAGCCTAAGGGGAGTTAAAAAATGAGCATATACGTCACTTTACGTATATAGCATTCAGTCGGATTATTTTTAGATACTGATAGGCTGGGCATAGTTATTGCTTTTAAGAGCAGATATTTAGCTTGATTTGATCTGTATGGACCCAACAGCGAATACCAGTCAGGCACCGCAGCGCGTCATTCATACCCGGCGTAAATACAATACCTGGGTGGTCGATGAAAGTATTGAGGATTACGCCCTGCGCTATGCGCCTAAATCCGTCCGGAAATGGTCACTATGGACAGTGACCAATACGGCGCTTGCAGCCGTCAGTTTCCTGGCAATGGAGGCACTTGGAGCAACCATGCTCTGGCAATACGGTTTCAGTAATGCTTTCTGGGCACTGGTGGTTGTGGCGATTATCATTTTCCTGACCAGCTGGCCGATTGGTTATTATGCTGCCCGTTATAATGTCGATATTGATTTACTGACCCGTGGTGCCGGATTTGGCTATATTGGCTCCTCCATTACCTCGGTCATTTATGCCAGTTTCACCTTTATCTTTCTCGCCTTTGAAGCCGCCATCATGGCGCTGGCATTGGAGCTAGGCTTAGGGATACCTCTGAGTATTGGCTACCTGATTTCAGCACTGGTGATTTTGCCATTGGTGGTCAAAGGTATTGGCTTCATCAATAAGGTGCAGGCAATCACCCAACCACTCTGGTTATTTCTGCTTTTATTACCATGGTGCTTTGTGTTGGTGAAGCAACCTGATTTGATCAGCAATCTTGCATTGATTGAGGGCGCAAAAAGCCAGAGCGCTGCCTTTAATCTGTCTTTTTTTGGTGCATCCTGCACGGTGCTCTTTGCCTTGATCACCCAGATCGGAGAACAGGCGGATTATCTGCGGTTTTTACCCGATAAAAAACATATTCAGCGTAAATGGAATTGGGCAGTCTTTTTAGGTGGACCAGCTTGGATTCTAGGCGGATTTATCAAGATATTCATGGGTATGCTACTTATGGCGCTGGCAATGCAGTATCTGGTTGCCGATTCCGAACTGAGTAACCCCAATTATCTGTACTGGATTGCCTATCAACAGGTGGTCAATCATCCCGGCATCGCTTTATTTCTGACTGTTCTATTTGTCTGCATCGCTCAGATCAAGATTAATGTTACCAATGCCTATGCAGGGTCATTGGCTTGGTCGAACTTTTTTGCGCGTCTGACGCATAGCCATCCAGGGCGCGTAGTCTGGCTGGTATTCAATATCTTTATCGCTTTGCTGTTGATGGAACTTGGGGTAATCCATGCGGTGGAGCGTGTGCTTGGCTTATACAGTAATGTGGCCCTTGCTTGGATCGGTGCCATTGTTGCGGATCTGGTGATCTGTAAACCACTGGGACTGAGTCCAAAAGGAATTGAATTTCGACGGGCCTATTTATATGACATTAATCCGGTTGGAGTCGGTAGCCTGATCATTGCATCGGTCTTATCCATGCTGTGTTACTGGGGAGTTTTTGGAGAGATTGCCCGGTCCTTGGCCGGCTTTATCGCACTCGGTACGGCGATGTTATGTGTACCGCTAATTGCCTGGTTTACCAAAGGTAAATACTACTTGGCACGTCAAGAAAAGCCTGAGCTGGAACTGGTCGAAACCCAAACCTGTGTAGTCTGTGAGCATGATTATGAAACTGCAGACATGGCCAGTTGTCCAGCCTATAGCAGTCAGATCTGTTCTCTGTGCTGCACGCTTGAAGCACGTTGTCATGATCTGTGTAAGCCGCATGCACGCTGGTCTTCACAGCTAAGAGTTTTTGCAGCCTGGTTCCTGCCGAAATACTGGGTACAACATATTAATACCCGCTTAAGTCTGTATATCCTGCTGATTTTTGTCTTGGGCGTGGTGTTGGCAGTTAGTCTGAGCCTGATTTATTTACAGGAGTCTGCCAGCCTGGGTGCTTTGTCACAGCAGCAGGATGCGCTGACAATGCTGTTCGTCAAAATCTATGCCGTACTGTTCCTGCTACTGTGTGTAGCCGCCTGGTGGTTAGTGCTGAATGATGAAAGTCGACGTCAGGCACAGCTGGAAAGTAATACCCAGACTCAACTGCTGATGGATGAGATTGAAGCGCATAAAGTTACCGATCGCCAGTTGCAGGATGCCCGCATTCAGGCTGAAAAGGCCAATGAAGCCAAAAGCCGCTATGTGATTGGCATCAGTCATGAATTACGAACACCGTTGAACAGTATTCTCGGTTATAGCCAGCTACTGCAGAAACAGGAAAAACTGTCTGAACAGGGCGAATCTGCCCTGGGCGTGATTAGCCGGAGCGGTCAGCATCTGACTTCTCTAATTGATGGTCTGCTGGATTTGGCACGGATTGAAACTGGTAAGATTTCTTTGGAAAATTCCAATATCGACCTGCCAAAATTTCTTAAACAGATCGTGCATATATTCGAGCCACAGTTTGCCCAAAAGCAGCTGAAGTTTGATGTGGAGATCAGTAGCAAGATTCCACAGTATGTCCGTATTGATAAAAAACGTCTGGAACAGATACTGATTAATCTTTTGGGTAATGCTTTGAAATTTACCCTGGAGGGGGGAGTCAAATTTAAGGTCGATTACCGTTTTCAGACTGCTTATTTTGAAATTCAGGATACCGGTTGTGGGATTGCTGAGTCGGATGTTGAGCGGATCTTCCAGCCTTTTGAACGTGGCCGTAATGTAGTACAGGGCAGCTTTGCCGGCACGGGTTTAGGGCTGCCAATCGTGAAGCTTCTGGTCGATATTCTTGGTGGCGAGCTGACCCTGAGTAGCCAGTTAAAACAGGGTTCAGTCTTTAAAATAAAACTGTATTTGCCTTCTAAATCCCTGATCCATCCGATCGCTGACGTTGCCTCTAATACTGTAACCAGTTATAGCGGAGAACGCCGTAAAATACTGGTGGTTGATAATGAAGCGACCGACCGTGGCCTGGTTCTGAATTTTCTTAAACCCTTAGGTTTTATTTTAGAAGAGGCAGAATCAGGTTTAGCCTGTTTGCGTCAGGTTCCAGAATTTAATCCTGATCTGATTTTGATGGATTTAAGTATGCCTTTACTGGGCGGCTGGGAAACGGCGAAATTGCTGCGCCAGAATAAAATCACCAATGTACCGATTATTATTATTTCCGCAGATGCTAATGAGCGGATGATTAATCCGGAAACGGATGTATTGAGTGAAGACTTTTTAGTAAAGCCGGTCGATCTCAATTTATTATTAAACAAGATTGGCGATAAGCTGGGCTTAAGCTGGCTTCATCAGCATGAGCAGCAGACAGAACAAGAACAGCCTTCTGATCAGAAAGCACAGATCTCCACGCTAGTGGTTGAAAGCGAAAATGAATTGAACCCATCCATTTCATTGTTGAATGTGGCAGAGGTGGTCATTCAGTTGGAACAGTATTTAAGTATTGGTTTTATCCGGGGGGCAAAAGATGTCCTGCATGAATGTGGACAGCACTTTGAACAATATAACGATATATGGCATCAGATTGAGCAGGATTTAAAACAATTTGATTTTAAAAGAGCAATTCAGCGACTTCATGAGCATGCAGATGTGCTGAAGTAGGGGTAAGGTGGACATGTTGGAAAGTATTTTGATTGTGGATGATATACCTGAAAATCTAAGTCTATTGCATGAGAGCCTGGATCAGGCTGGCTATCAGGTACTTGTGGCGACCAATGGATTTGATGCAATTGAAATTGCGCATCGCATTCAACCCGACATGATCCTGCTCGATGGCAGTATGCCGGAAATGGATGGCTTCGAAACCTGCACCCAGCTTAAGGCCAGTCCAGTAACCGAACATATCCCGGTGATTTTTATGACGGGTCTGACTGAAACCGAGCACATTCTTAAAGGCTTTCAGGCAGGTGGGGTAGATTACGTAACCAAGCCTTTAAATATTGATGAAGTTCGGGCGCGGGTAAAAACTCATTTATTGCAGGCGCGTCTGATGCATCAGCAGCGACAAATGCTGGATGCAACCGGCAGTGCGATTCTATCGTTGAATCTGGAAGGTGAAATTATCTGGCAGACCCCAATCGTCAGTGAATTACTGAAAAATCATCAGGTGGATGTACAGCATTTTCAGTCCAGTTTAAATCAGTGGCTACAGGACTTGCTCAAGCAGCCAGATCAAGCACACTTACTTCATGGTCAGTATGGTCATGGCCATCAGCAGTTACAACTTAACCTGCTCGCCAAACTGTATGCAGGCCATATCTCTAAACATGTTTTGGTACAGTTGAAAGAGCAGACCCAAATGCCGAGCACAGAGGAAATCGCGCAGGCCTGTCCAAACCTGACGCCGCGTGAAGCAGAAGTGATGCATTGGGTCACGATGGGGAAGACCAACCGGGATATTGCCGAGATCCTGCAACTCAGCCCGCGGACGGTGAACAAGCATCTTGAGCATGTCTTTGAAAAGCTCTATGTAGAAACACGGACGGCTGCGGTATTGCATGTCATGTCAGCTTGTCAGAATCAGGCAGTGGCTTAGTTTTCCCTTAGTAGAGGAATCTTTGGAGGATTTACGACCTCATCCTAACTAATATGTGCTGAAAAAACAGGAGGTTTTAAATTGGTAAACTATACATACTCATCATGATTTTAAGCAGCCATTGAAGAAGAAGTTGATCAAGGTTTTGGAGAATCCTCGCATTCCCAAAAACAAGCTGTCAGGACATCCTAATTGAACCGTACCGGGTTTGTCGGAGACTTTTTATTTAAGTTAGGCCACCTGACCTAACAGATTAATTTTATCATAGTACATTGCTTCAAACTCAAAAGGCGACACATAACCCAGTGCACTGTGT
>NZ_DDAH01000219.1:15987-16236 GCF_002333245.1 Acinetobacter sp. UBA2063 | reverse complement strand
GCAACAAAGCCTATTTCAAATAAAAGTTAAAATAAAAAACCGAGGTATTACCTCGGTTCTTTTGTTCATCATGAAAAAGTTATTTTTCTACAAAAGCACGTTCAATCACATAATCACCCATAACACCCATACGTGGTGATTCAACCAGGCCATGTTGATCAAGCAGGGCAGCCACATCTTTCAGGAATGCTGGGCTACCACAGAGCATGGCACGGTCTGTCTCACGGTTAAAACGTGGTAAACCGATTT
>NZ_DDAH01000219.1:0-15845 GCF_002333245.1 Acinetobacter sp. UBA2063 | reverse complement strand
AAAACGTGGTAAACCGATTTTTTCAAACAGTTCACCAGTTTCAATGGCAGTGGTGACACGACCTTGTGTATGGAATGGCTCGCGGGTTACGGTTGGGTAATAAACCAATTTATCCTTGATGCCAAGCTCTTCAAAAAATTCATTGTTTGGCAATTCATTCAGGATTAAATCCTGATAGGCAAGCTCTGAAACATAGCGAGTACCATGAACCATGATCACTTTCTCAAACTTTTCGTAAGTCTCAGGATCACGAAGCAGGGAAAGGAAAGGAGCAAGGCCTGTACCAGAAGATAAAAGGTATAAATTTTTACCTGGTAATAAATCGTCGTGTACGAGCGTTCCTGTTGGTTTTTTAGAAATCAGGATTTCATCACCAACCTGTACTTTTTGTAAAATGGAAGTCAATGGACCGTCTTGTACCTTAATTGAGAAGAACTCCAGTTCTTCTTCATAATTCGCGCTTGCAATCGAATAAGCACGCATTAAGGGCTTGCCATTCATTTCAAGACCGATCATGACGAATTGACCATTTTTGAAACGTAGACTGGTGTCACGTGTTGTTTTAAAACTAAAAAGTGTGTCATTCCAGTGGTGAACATGAGTAATGCGTTCAACGTTAAAAGCAGCCATTCAAGGTCTCGATCACAGTTAAAAGAAACAGGTTGCTATTCTAATCTAAATTCATTCTCGATAAACTGAATATATTTAATTGTGTTTATAAGAAAAAGTGATGAGCAATTCAGTTGAGATGCCGATTATCGGTTACATGCACTCTCCCTACCGTGAAAAGTTTGGTATTCCGAGGCAGCCAAATCTGGTGCAGGTCGAGTCTTATATGGAGATGGTGGCACCTTATAACGATATTTTGGCATTCGAGGGAATTGAGGCATTTAGCCATTTATGGCTGTTGTGGCAGTTTCATGAGAATAAACAAAATGATAATGCACCAAACCAAATAGCTGGATTTCGCGCGCAGGTACGTCCACCACGCTTGGGTGGAAACCAGAAAATGGGGGTGTTTGCTACCCGAAGTATGTATCGTCCGTCTGCAATTGGTTTGTCTGTGGTGCATTTTTTACGAGTAGAAAAGCAAGGGAAAAGCGTGCGACTTTATGTAATGGGTAGTGATTTACTACATGGCACACCGATTCTGGATATTAAGCCCTATATCCAGTATTCGGATGCAGTGCCAGATGCAATTAGTGGTTATGCCCAGGATGAGCCTGTACGTAAATCAGTGATATGGACAGAAACTGCACAAACACAACAACAGCAATTACTAAAGCAGGCTATTTTAAATAAAAAGGTATTCGATGAACTGGAACAGGTGTTATCTTTAGACCCTCGTCCTGCCTATCAGGAAGATGCTGAACGAGTTTATGGCATGTGTTTTGCAGACTTGAATGTTCGTTTTAAAGTCGATGCAAGCAATGTCACAGTCATTGCTGTGGAATAGGCAACTTAAAAATATAAAATCATAAATTTGGGGATTTGACGGTTATGCAAGCGCAGGCAAAATTTGCAAGTTTTTCTTTTTCAATTGATGTGACGTGGTGTCTGGAACAATTACAAAAAGATGGACGGATTACTGAACGGGATAAACTTTTTATTCAAACTACACATCGGCAAAAAGACCAGTTGAAATGGCATCCCTTACAGTGGGTTGCCAATTTTAATTTAAAGGATCAACTTAATCCTGCCACAACCTTAACCCTGAATCGTTTATGTCAGTGGTTAGCTGAAAAAGCCGAAGTTCCCTTATTTGTGATTGATCCACTAAAAGCTGATGTGGCGGCATTAACCAGCGTTATGTCACAGGAATTTGCGGTACGGAATCATATTCTGGCCATTGAAGTACATTCAGATCGGATTTTGATTGGGACAGATCAGCCGTTTTTAACGGAATGGCAGAATAATCTGGAGCGTAGTTTAGCGCCCAGAAAGATTGAACGAGTGTTACTCAATCCTGAGCAATTACAGCGCTATCTGGTGGAATATTATCAGGTTAGTCGTGCGGTCAGTTCATCACAAAACACCAGTGCCTTTGACCGTGATAATAAAGGCGTTGAGGCCTTGTTACAGTTGGGCGATACCCAGAATCCCGATGCCAATGACCAGCATATTGTCAAATTGGTGGACTGGGTGCTGCAATTTGCCTTTGAACAAGGGGCCAGCGATATTCACCTTGAACCCCGAAAAGACAAGGGTAAGGTGCGTTTCCGTATTGATGGCGTGTTACATACCATTTATAACATGCCTGCCAATACACTAACTGCGGTGATTTCCCGTATTAAAATTCTGGGTCGGATGAATGTGGCAGAAAAGCGTAAACCACAGGATGGACGTCTAAAGACACGAACACCAAAAGGTCAGGAAACCGAATTGCGTCTCTCCACATTACCAACTGCCTTTGGTGAAAAGCTGGTGATGCGTATTTTTGATCCAGAAGTATTGGTACGCAGTTTTCAGCAGTTGGGTTTTGAGGGACATCTCTTACAAAGCTGGCAGCAACTAACGCAGCATAGCCACGGGATTATTCTGGTGACAGGGCCAACAGGTTCGGGTAAAACCACCACACTTTATTCATCGCTTAAACAACTGGCAACGGAACAGGTCAATGTCTGTACCATTGAAGATCCGATTGAAATGCTGGAACCAAGTTTTAACCAGATGCAGGTCAATCCAAACATTGAGCTAGGCTTTGCCGATGGGGTGCGTGCCCTCATGCGTCAAGACCCTGACATTATTATGGTTGGGGAAATTCGTGACCATGATACTGCCAATATGGCGATTCAGGCAGCTTTAACAGGACATTTGGTACTCTCAACCCTGCATACCAATGATGCGCCATCCAGTTTGACCCGTTTGCATGATTTGGGGGTGCAGCCATTTTTGACCGCAGCCACGATTTTGGGTGTATTGGCACAGCGTCTGGTGCGTCGCCTTTGCCCGCATTGCAAACAGGAAACAGCGATCAATGAGCAGGAATGGGAACACCTGACTTTTGACTATATGATGGATATGCCCACCACCATGTATAAGGCTGTGGGCTGTGAAGTGTGTCGCCAAACGGGTTATAAGGGACGTGTCGGGATTTATGAGTTTATGCCAGTCAGTCTGGAATTAAAGTCCATCATTAGTGCGAATGGCACACTGGATCATTTACGTGCGCAAGCCAAGAAAGAGGGTATTGAACCGTTGCGTATTGCAGGGGCACGCAAGGTGATTGAGGGTATGACCACACTGGAAGAAGTGCTTCGGGTTGTGCCATTAAATTAAGCAGTTTTTAGTTCTTCAGATTCACCTCATCTTGTTTTGTTTTAATGACTACATCGAGATGATCAACAAAGATGAGGAAATTAAAATGAACGTATTTTCTAAAGTTGCTGTAATTGCAGGTCTGGTTGGTGCGACAACATTTGCGGTTGCGAATACGACAGCAGTCAATCAGCAGGCATTGGCGCCTACACAAATTACTACGGTGAAACAGGCATTGACCTTAAAAAATGATACGCCTGTTAAGCTTAAGGGTTATGTAGTCAAAGCAACAGGTGATGAAAAATATCAGTTTAGCGACCAGACAGGCAGCATCACCGTCGATATTGATGATGATTTATGGCAAGGGCAACCTGTTTCAGCCAAAACTCCTGTGACCATTATTGGTGAAATCGACATTGATTATAAACCGACCAAACGTGTAGAAGTCGATGTGGATCAGGTTAAATTCTAATCATTGAAATATCATCAAAAACCACATGTTTAGCATGTGGTTTTTTGCCTGTTGCTTATTTAAAAGGCATGATGAATATTAATGGATCAGACAAGGGTGCGGCTTTATGCGAATTTTACTGGCTGAGGATGATGCCTCTCAGGCGGAAAGTATCAAGGATTGGCTGGAACTGGATGGCTATAGTGTCGATTGGGTAGAACGGGGTGATCATGCGATACTGGCGGTTGAGCAGCATCAATATGATTGTATCCTGCTGGATCGTGGTTTGCCTAAAGCTTCGGGTGATGACATTCTAAAAACTATTCGCCATCGAAATTCCAATACGCCCGTCATTTTTATTACCGCCAAAGATGCCATTCATGATCGGATTGAGGGGCTGGATTTGGGAGCCAATGATTATCTGGTTAAGCCATTTAATTTGGAAGAACTGTCAGCACGGGTGCGTTCCCAGTTACGTCAACACCAGACTCAGGCAGGGCAATATTTGACTTTTGGCAATCTACAGCTTGATCCGCAAGCCAAAACCCTGACGCAAGCGGGTCAAGTCATCAACCTGACCGCAAAAGAATTTCAGATTTTGCATAAATTAATGCAAAAGCCAGAACATATCCTGACCCGTGAGCAACTGGAAGAATCACTGTATGCCTGGGGCGAGGAAATTGAGAGTAATGCCATCGAGGTGTATATCTACCAGATTCGCAAAAAAATTGGCGGGCAATATATCAAAACTATTCGTGGTTTAGGCTATCGGATGCATCAGGATTAAGTTTATGAAAGTGGTGTCGCTACAAAACAGGCTGATTAAAACCTCACTGATTAGTTCAGTGATTGCGGCTTCTGTGGCATTGCTTCTATTTGTGGTGATTTCAATCTATCAAACCATGCAGGTTCAAGATGAAATCATGGATGAAATCTCAGATATGTTACTGATTGCTGATCTGACCTCAACATCGGGGCAGCAGATTGATGAACTGAGTGACCAGTTTGATATCCAGTATCGCCTGAGCTACCAACAACAGATTCTGACCCAGTCCGAGGATTTTCAGCTTGAACAACAATATTACAAGTTGTTCACAGGTGATGATCAATATAGCTTTATCTGGCAGGAGCGACAGCTCTGGCGTAGTTATCGGGTGGAAGATCACCAGTCCCACATGCAGGTATTGCTATTACAACCTTTGGGTGATCGCTTTAAAGAATTGATGCATAGCTTTGCTGGCTATTCTGTCATTCTGATCATGTTGTGGCTGATGCAATGGCTCATGCTGCATGTTCTGGTCAAACGGCAGTTTAGCGCGATTCATCAGTTATCCGATCAAATCTCAGAGAAAAATGCCGATGATCTCACTCCAATCCAGTCCTCCAGCATTGAATTTAAAGAATTGCAGCCGATGCTGGGGCAATTAAATCACTTGTTGCAACGTCTGGATCAATCGCTAAAAGCCGAACAGCGTTTTACTGCGGATGCTTCGCATGAGCTGCGTTCGCCCTTATCTGCAATTCAGATGCGTTTACAGCTTTTACAACGTAAATATCCAGAACGCGCCAGTGATTTTGATGCAATGCAACAGGATATTAGTCGAGGGATCCAAACGCTGGAAAATTTGCTGTTGCTGGCACGTTTAGACCCTGAACATGCTGAGAACCTGCTCAAGACACATTTTGCCTTGCATACGGTGATTGACGAGGCGATTCAGGCTCTAACACCCTTTATCAAGCAAAAGGCAATCCAGATTCAGCAGCGGATGGTAGTGGCAGAGCACGAAGATATGATTTTTGCCAATCAACAACTGATTTTTACCTGTATTCGTAATGTGCTGGACAATGCCGTACGCTATACGCCAGAAAAAGGCTGTGTCTATATCACTTTAGATAAGCAGGGACAGTATTTACAGCTTATTATTAAAAATGAGGGACAAGGTATCGACCCAGAAGTATTGCAGCATTTGGGAGAACGTTTTTATCGTGCGTTGGGAACTAAAACCCAGGGATCAGGCTTAGGCTTATCCATTTGTAGGAAAATTATCGAACTACATCATGGGCAAATGGAATTGTTGCCATCTTCATATGGCGGATTAAAAGTCGTGATCAGATTGCTTGTCTAAAGCTTTATTTTGGTTTCTAGATGAATTAAAAAGCAGTACGCGCTGACATACTGCTATTTCCACGTTTATTATTATCCGATTACTATTATTTTACTTGGTTAAAATCAGACGGTTGTTACGGGTGAGGCGTAGGCGATACTCTTCACCAGCGTGCATAATGCGAATTTCGCGGCCTAAGGCAAATAGGTTGTTTGAATGCAGCATTGGTAAGGATTGAGTTGCATCAGTGCTACGAGTAAATAGGTTAAATGGTGCGTTCATTTGTTATGCTCCGTGGTGTATTATCTATTTTTTAAATGATAATCATTATCGAATATACCTGTCAACGTAAATTTGAATAATTTACAAAATCGTTTATAAGTTTTTTCAGAACGATGTGCAAATTGATGAATGACAGGGATTTACTCTGTAGAGATGAGGGATGTGGACTGTGATAGCAAAGAATGTCATTGATGTCGCAATTGCAATTTTATTGCATAAATCCAAGGTATTAGTGGGGTGGCGTCAGGCCAACCAACATCAGGGCAATAAGCATGAATTTCCTGGGGGCAAGGTTGAGCAGGGAGAAACACCTGAGCAGACCTGCCGCAGGGAAATTTATGAGGAGGTGGGCATTGGCTTAAAGGACTGGCATCGTTTTGATGTGATTCGCCATGAATATGATGATGTGATTGTGAACCTGCATCTATTCTATGCCTATGTACCAGATGAATTGCTGGAACTGATTCACCAGCCTTGGGCTTGGTACAGTCGTGACCAACTGAAAGAATTAAATTTTCCTAAAGCCAATGATGTGATTCTACAACGTTTGGTGTGGCCACATCTGATTAAGGTGAATGAACAGTTGGTCAAACTCCCGCAGCAGGAAAGTTTATTTTATTGGCGGACACAGGATGAAAATATTGATGCGATTGAGCAGCAGTTAGAAACACTCACTGATGAGAAGTATCAAAAACTCATTGTGAATTTTGAAATCTGCAATCAGCTGGATTCAGCATGTCAGGAAAAAATTAACACGGTTCATCTAAAACAATCACAGCTGATGGGATTAAAGAAAGGAGAATTAATTGTAGGGAAACGTTTTATTGCAGCGTGCCATGATGCAGTTTCATTGCAACATGCACATGATATTGGCTGTGATGCGGTGCTTTTAAGTCCTGTGAATATAACTGAGACTCATCCAGAAACAAAAGTGTTGGGATGGGACGGTTTTGCTGAACTCGCTGGAAAAAGTGATATTCCTGTTTTTGCTTTGGGTGGTGTTGCGCCTACTGATCTGGAACAAGCCCAAAAACATCATGCTTATGGGCTTGCGGGGATTCGCCAGTTTGAATCAATCCAGTAACAAGGCTCTAAAGTGACTGAATTGCTTTTTTCGCTTCCTGTGCCTTGACTGGATGATTACGTGCTTCGCTGGCACGAAGCACAATTGTCCAAAGCTGCTTTTTCATGGCATTGCTCTGTGCATAGCTTAAACCACGGCGCGCCAAAGCCTCGGCATTGGCATACTCTTTTCGCTGGTTGGCGATTAGACCCAGATATAAATAGGTTTCAGAAGCCTGTGGTGCAATCCGTTGGGCTTGAAGCGCATAACGTTCTGCTTCCGCGAGTTGCTGACTTTTATAAGCGGTCTGGGTTTTTTGCATCAGGGTTCTAAAGGCGGGGAGTTGAGCACCATCATTACTAAACTTCTGCTTCACCTTTTGTTCAGGTACCACCACCTGTGGTGTCACGGTTTGCCGTTTAATCTCTTTTTGGTCATATGGAATGACCTTTACACCAGAAGCAGGCGGAGTCACTTTTTTCTTCTGCGTATTCGTGCCTGCTGGTGGATTAACAGGTTTAGTGGTCGTGACTTTTTCTGGAGTGGCAGTACAGCCAGCCAGTACAAGTACACCAATTGCGAAAGTTATTTTCTTGATCATGTCCAAATCCCAGTAGAAATTAATTTTCAACGCTGTAGCTACCACTGGAGATGATGCGTGTTGGCGTATGATTTGATAAATCATTGTCCATCTGGTTTTCGCTTTCCCGAATATAGTTGTTTATGCCATCATCATGATCATTTTCTGATGTACCGCCCTGAGGCATATAGGTTGGTTCAACTTCATAATGAGATTGACCGCAAACCGTTGCACGGCGAGGTACAGTTTGACGAAGCAATGGAATATACAATGCGCCATCACAGCCCTCGGCAGAAAGATCACCGCTGGCGCTATCAATCCACTGCCACTGAACGTTGTCGGTTTGACGAAGATTTACAGGTTCCTGACGAAGCTGTTTCATGACACTGGTCCAGACTGGCAATGCACCAGAGGAACCTGTCAGACCAGTCACCTTGTTGTCATCCAGCCCTAACCAGACCACAGCGACATGATTGCCAGAATAACCAGCAAACCATGAATCGCGTGTATCGTTGGTTGTTCCTGATTTTCCTGCAAGATTCAGTGATTCAGGCAAACTGCCATAGGCAGAGCGGCCTGTACCTGAACGCATGACTTGCTGTAAACCATAATTCAGGATATAGGCGGTGGCGGGGTCAATGGTTTGCTGTACATTCAAACCATAACGCTCCAATAAATGCCCTTTTGCATCCACAACAGTGCGGATAGAACGGGTAGGGTATTTAAAGCCACCTGTGGCAAAGTTTCCATAAACCCTCAGCACTTCCATTGGTGACATATTCACCGCCCCCAGATAAATGGATGGATAGGCTGGAATATCTGAACTTACCCCAAACTGTCTGAGCTTATTTGTGAATGTAGATAGGCCAAACTCGTTCGCCAAACGTACAGTAGAAAGGTTGTATGAATTTGCCAAAGCCTGCTGCATTGGAACCACACCATGCTCACCACCACTATAATTTTTGGGTGTCCAGTTTTTATAACCATCAATTGGAATACTGATGGCTGTATCTTCAATTGGGCTAGCCCATGTATAACGGCCTGACTCAAGTGCACTTAAATAGATGACAGGTTTCAGTAATGAACCCACTTGACGTTTAGCATCCAGTGTACGGTTAAAACCTGTAAAGTCTTGAGTCGATCCCACAGCGGCAACCAGTTCACCATTGTCTGGATGAGCGACAACAATGGCACCCTGTAAGTTCTTTAAACGGGCAGGATTGGCATTCGCCAGACGATCAACTGAATTTTTAAACGCATTTTGCACCTGAATCTGTGTGATTGGATCTAGTGTGGTAAAAATTCTTAAACCCTGATTGGTAATGTCACTTTCCTGATATTCGGTGCGTAGCTGACGACGGACAATATCAAGGAAATCAGGGAATTTCGCAGGTCCTAGAGTCGGTTTGCTCACTACATTTAAAGGACGTGCAATTTCATCCTGATATTCCGCCTCACTGAGATAGCCCATAACTTTCATGTTGTTCAGTACAACATCACGGCGTTTTTTTGCCGCTTCAGGATTACGCCAAGGATTATATAAAGAAGGACCCTGTACTAAACCAACCAGATAAGCCTGCTGGGCAATATTCAGTTCACGTAATGGCAGGCCAAAATAGAACTGTGAAGCCAGACCATAGCCATTGATGGAATAATTACCATTTTGACCTAGATTGACTTCATTCAGATAGGCTTCAAGAATTTCATCCTTGCTATAATGCAGTTCAATCAATAACGCCATCAGCGCTTCATTGATTTTACGTTTCAGAGTCTTTTCAGGAGAAAGATAAAAGTTTTTCACCAACTGCTGTGTGAGGGTTGATCCACCTTGACGTTTACCACCCGTAACATTGCTGACCAGAGCACGGACAGTGCCACGAACTGAAATACCATGATGGTGATAGAAGTTGCGGTCCTCAGTTGAGATCAAAGCCTCAATCAGTGTTTTTGGTACTTTATCTAGTTTAATGAGTACGCGGTCTTCATTATGCTGAGGGTAAATACCACCAATCAATAAAGGTTCCAGCCGTGCAATGCCTGTGCTTGATGGTTTGGTGGAACGGATTTCACCGACCTGCCCATTCAGGAAACCAATTTCAAGCACCTGTTCAGGTTCATTGCTGTCACCATAGTCAAAACCACGTGTATGGACATACATCTGGTTGCCTTGGGTGACATAGCTACCTGATTTTTCATAGTTTGCCGTATTTTTATAACCCAGTAATTTCAGTTCCTGAATGAAGTTTTCCTGAGTAATTGGCGCATTTGCATAGATTTCTAGAGGACGAGCAAATACCTTGGCTGGAATATCCCAGCGCTGACCTTCAAACTTATTGCGAATAATATTATCCAGACGGATCAGATAGATACTAAAGGCAATAAAAACACCAATCACTAAAATGGAAAAAATTAGCGCAAGAAAACCGATACCACGTTCACACTTCATAGATTTGCGTTAAAATCAAAACAATGGGGTTAATGATGCGATAGCTTATGCGCAATTTGCAATCGTAAAACTGTGAATAAATAGCAACATGCAATAAAAACTTTAAGAATGTGTTGACATTAACTGAGTAAAAAAACAACGAATAGACATTTTTATACTTTTTAACAATCGTCAACGAATTTCTGATAGTTAATGATATGATAGTCAGGAAGCGCAGCGGAGCTGAATTATTCGTGCAAATTTCACATAAATCCTTTCGAAATATTGGTTTGATTGGGCGACCAGATAAAGATTCTGTAGTAGAAACCTTATGTTTGATTCATGATCATTTGATCACTCTGGGTTTGAATCCCGTCTTTGATCAGGAAACAGCGAAACTCGTACCTTATAGCCATGGACAGACTGTCAGCCGTAATTTATTGGGCGAAGTGGTGGATTTAGTGATTGTGGTGGGCGGTGATGGTTCACTACTCCATGCAGCACGTGCCCTGGTGCGATACAATACCCCTGTGATTGGTATTAACCGTGGGCGACTGGGCTTTTTAACCGACATTAAACCTGCTGAGGCAATCTTTAAGCTGGATCAGGTGTTGCAGGGACATTTTCAACTGGATCGCCGTTTCCTGCTGGAAATGGAAATTCGAT
This sequence comes from Acinetobacter sp. UBA2063, assembly GCF_002333245.1. NCBI lineage: Bacteria > Pseudomonadati > Pseudomonadota > Gammaproteobacteria > Moraxellales > Moraxellaceae > Acinetobacter > Acinetobacter sp. UBA2063. Next base: position 5,015 of record NZ_DDAH01000219.1, on the reverse strand, counting down.
CCAATGGTGAAACCATTTATGATGCAATTGCATTAAATGATGTGGTTCTACATTCTGGACGATCAGTCCATATGATTGATTTCGAACTCAGTATTGATGGGCAATATGTCTATCGTCAGCACAGTGACGGTTTAATTGTTTCCACACCAACGGGTTCGACAGCATATGCATTGTCTGGTGGTGGACCTATTTTGCATCCAAGTATGGATGCGATTGCATTGGTACCCATGCATCCGCATACCTTATCCTCCCGTCCGATTGTGGTTGGTGGACAAAGTGAGATTAAAATTACTATTCGTGAAAATCGGGTTTTACCCATGGTCAGCGCCGATGGACAACATAGTGTTGCATTAAATGTGGGTGACACTGTGCATATTCGCAAACATCCATTTAAACTAAGCTTATTACATCCGCCTGGGTACGATTTTTATATGGCTTGCCGTACTAAACTGGGCTGGAATCAAGATTTCGAATCTTTTCAACAGGATGACTCATGAATATTGAACAAATGCTCGCTGTTTTAAATCCTGAAATTGTTGAGCGCTTAAAAACAGCCGTTGAAATTGGCAAATGGCCAAATGGTATTGCATTGACCAAAGAACAACGTGAAACCTGTATGCAGGCTGTTTATGCATGGGAAATGAAACATTTACCAGAAGAACAGCGTAGTGGCTATATTGATCGTGGTACAAAGGAAGAGGGTGAGGAGTGTGATGATGACCATCACAAACACGAACCTGAATTTAAACCGATTCGGTTTGTTTAAATTAAAGACCCAGTAAAAACACTGGGTTTTTTAATGAATGAAGCCTAAATTTTTCGACTTTCCCAAAGCTCTTTTGCTTTAACCATCGCCTCATCAAAACTACTGACCACACCCATCGTATATAAAGCGATTCCGATGGTTTCAGTGACGGCCATTTCACCATAGTCATGTTGCTGCTGACCGAACCAAACCGCTTTAAACACTTCAAGATCGAGCTCTTCTTCAATAGGGCTACGTTCAGGTGTTAGTTTGGGTAATTCATACTCATATAACTCACCATTTTTAATCCCACAAATAAGGGTTTTTGCATCAGGGTTACGCTCAAATTCACCTCCTTCACCTTTAATCACCGCACTATTTTGATAACCTAAACGAAACGCAGTGTGTTGGTGTGAGGTTCGATAAGCAGGGTGGAAAATGGCCTGTAAAGTGGCTTTGGCATTAAAAGGATTAATCAGGCGGGCAAGGGTATGAATGGGTGAACGTAAGCCCATCACATTTCTCAATGAAATCAGATCACTTAAAATTGGTGAGATCACTTCAAGAGGCAAATAGGCAAAGTTATGTCTTTCTAGTTGTTGTTTAACCTCCTGTTCATTTTGGCAGATTGAATAGCCTAAGTATTGTAAAACCTGTTCTGTATAAACACGGTTAATGGTATGACCCGATGCACCATGCATCACGATCTTATAACCATGATGGGCCAGTGTTAAGGCTGCCAATAAAAACCACGGATAATGTTTACGTTTCCCTGCGTATGATGACCAATCCAGATCAACATTCAGCGGTTGAAAATTAAGTTGATCACGCGTTGCCTGGACAAAACCAGCCAGTTCATCAACAGATTCTTCCTTAACCCGTAACAACATTAAAAAAGCACCCAACTGAACATCAAGCACCTCATTTTTTAAGATCATGCTAAAAGCCTGATAGGCCTCATCATAAGTCAGTGAACGCGCACCCGTCTTACCCTTACCAACGATTCGTATGTATTGGGCGAAAGGATGTTCAGCATCTTTATAAATATTGCGTTTGGTATTCATGATCGTATTTGCAGTCATGGTGAAGAATTAAAATTAATATGACATAAAAGTGATGCATTTAGCGTAAAAAATCAGAACTTCTGTTTATTCAATAAGCAATTGGGTCTCGAAAATAACCACTGCAAACAAAATTATTGACCGCATCAGTCGGGTGATTTGATGCAAAAGGGACATGACATCCTACCTAAAAATCATTAGCATGGTTGCGAAGCAAATTTTCAAGAAAAATGAAAGCGAAAGGAAATAAAGATGTTAGCTTATGATGCAGATTTGGAACTCTTCCGTGACAACTTTAAACGTTTTATGAGTGAACACATTGCACCTCATTATGAAAAATGGGAACGTGAGGGCATTATGCCGCGTTCTGTCTGGACATTATTGGGTGAAAATGGCTTCCTGTGCGTAGACGTGCCAGAAGAATATGGTGGTTATGGCGTACCAACCCATTATTCATTGATGTTGGTTGAAGAATCTGCGCGTGCTGGTTATTGTGCCTTATCAACTGGTATTTCGTGTCACTCTGAAATTGCTGCACCATATATCCAACATATTGGGTCAGAAGAACAGAAACAGTATTGGTTGCCAAAAATGGTGTCTGGTGAAGTGGTGGGTGCAATTGGTATGACTGAGCCTGGTGCTGGTTCAGACTTGCAGGCCATGCGTACCAGTGCAATTTTGCAAGGTGATCACTATGTGTTAAATGGTTCTAAAACCTTTATCTCAAATGGTCAGCATGCTGATGTTGTGGTTCTGGCAGTGAAAACTGATCCGCAAGCTCGTGCCAAAGGTGTGTCTTTATTATTGGTTGATACCCATTTGGAAGGCTTTAAAAAGGGCACGAACTTAGACAAAATTGGTCTGCATTCACAGGATACCTCAGAGCTTTTCTTTGATAATGTCAAAGTACCTAAAGACCAGTTGTTGGGTAACGCAGGTTCAGGTTTTGCTTATTTGATGCAGGAATTACCTCGTGAGCGTACTGCAATCGCAGCGACCTCTTTGGGCGCAATTCGTGGCTCAATTGATCTTGCGACCCAATATGTGAAAGAGCGTCAGGCATTTGGTCAGGCGATTGCTAACTTCCAGAACACACGTTTTGTCTTAGCTCAGGCGAAGATTGATGAATTGGCAACTGCTGCTTTCTATAATCAAAACGTGGCCTTATATAATGAGGGCAAACTGGATGTTGAAACTGCGGCTGCACTCAAGAGCTTCAGTACTGACATGCAAATGAAAGTTGCTGACAACTTGCTTCAGTTATTTGGTGGCTATGGTTATATGACTGAATATCCAATTTCACGCTTCTTTGTTGATGCACGTATCCAGCGTATTTACGGTGGTACCAATGAAATCATGAAAGAAATCGTGGCACGTGGATTGATTGGTAAAGCTTAATTAATCTTGATAAATCAGCCTGCTTTCGAGCAGGCTGTTTTTTGATAGATACTATTTTTCTATTGGGGTATGCACCACAGGATAGCTTTGTTGTTTTGGCAATTTCTGTAATGCCTGATTGATTTTAATGAGAAATGCATCTGCCTGATCCTGATTAGGCCAATTTTTATTATATTCACTTCTTTTTTGAATATTTACACCGCAACCTCGGACTTCCATATTGTCAGGATTAAACGACCAGTCATGTGGATTTTTTAAGGTCACATCCAGATCACTTGCACAATTTTGCCATAATCTAATAAATTCATTTGTTGATTGGGGAGAGAACCCATCAGCAGGATAAACAGAAAAACCTTTCATTTGAGAATTAAAAAATTCAATAAACATATAAGATGGCATTCCACCCCAAATGATTGCCTTATCAGGCGGTAACTTGATATCGGTCAAATCCTTTTCATTTAATGGCTGTATTTGCTGTTCTTTCTGAAAAGAATGCTGAGCTTTATATTTTAGCTTGCTTTGTGGTGGCACAGTAATTCCACGTACTTGAGTCGTTGTTGTGGTGATGTAGTAAGGTGAGGCGTCACGGCTGCAACCTGTAGGGTTATAACATCCAATACAGCCCGTTAATTGAATGCTAGCAAGATTAAGTATAAAAAGTACAATGATTTTATTCATTATTTTATTTCATTTAAGACAATATTGAATAAATGATATCCCAAGCTTTCTTAAAGAAATGTTGAGATTTGTTGAGAGGAAAATAATCTTTCTCTCAGGATCACTTCCATATCAAGGTTTTGTTGTCTCATCAAATAAGGATGAGCAGCTTTTGCCATCTTTACAACCTGCCAACACGATGGCTTTAGGTAAACTGGCATAGAAATTGGTTAAATGCTGTTCCGCTGGATGTTTAAAATTCCAGAATAAAAATTGCTCGGAACGCTGTGCCTGAAAGTTTTGATAAAAACTGGTCTGTTAGGAACTAAAACCTGAATCAGGTAATCATGTGACGTGTATTTAGATTTCAGGATAAAGCTTTGTTGGGTCAGGGCATTGGCTTATAAAGCTGAATTGCCAGAAGTCGTTGAAGCTGGTTGGGCAAAGCTGAGTTGACTACTGATCATTAAGGAGAAAGTCAAAATACCGAGACGTTTTAACATGGCTTATTCACGAGAACTGAAATTTAGCATCAAATATATAATGAAAATCATTATCAATAAAGTTGAGTCATGAAAAGAGTTAAAACTCAGCGTGTTTAATAGCTTAAAGTCTTGTTATACTAGCCCAGATAATCAATTCACAGATGAATTGTAATCCATTCTTATAGATGATTTTGCTGAGGCTGCATTCAATGGTAAACGATGGACAAAACACATCGACTTCACTTAATTTAGAACAAATTCGTAACGATATTGATAGTGTTGATCAACAAATCCAGGAATTACTCAATCGCCGTGCCACATTGGCGGAAGCCGTAGCCAAGGCGAAGTTTGCAGCCGAAGACAACCCACTGTTTTATCGCCCTGAACGTGAGGCACAGGTGCTGCGTAAAGTGATGGAGCGCAATCAGGGGCCATTGTCCGATGCGACCATGGCACGCTTGTTCCGTGAAATCATGTCAGCATGTCTGGCACTTGAAGCCCCACAAAGTATCGCATTTTTAGGGCCAGAAGGAACCTATACCCACTCCGCGGTACTGAAACATTTTGGTAATGATGCAGTGGTTCGTCCATTGCCAACCATTGATGAAGTGTTCCGTGAAGTGGAGGCGGGTAGTGCGCATTATGGCGTGGTTCCTGTTGAAAACTCAT
>NZ_DDAH01000230.1:8136-9800 GCF_002333245.1 Acinetobacter sp. UBA2063 | reverse complement strand
TATACAGATTCTTGCCTAGAGAAAATCAAAGCATTAGGTGCTATTCCTGTCCCTTATCAATTAAGTCGTGGTGGGTTAAATCCTTTTGCTGATTTAGCTTCTCTTATTCAATTAACTAGAAAAATTAAGAAAATAGCCCCAGATCTTGTATTTTCATATATGGCAAAACCTGTAATTTATGGCAGTATGGCTGCAAGATTGGCGAAAATCCCTCATATTATCGGTATGTTGGAGGGGTTAGGCTATACTTTTACTGAACAGCCACAAGGTCAAACAGTAAAAACAAAAATTATTAAAAATATACAAGTTTTACTTTATAAATTGGCTTTTCCCTGTTTGCAACAAATAATCTTTTTAAATCCAGATGATAAAAAAGATTTAATGGATACATATCATTTATCTGTACCTAAAGTTCATATTCTAGGTGGAATTGGTCTAGATTTAGATAGGTTTTCTTATTTGCCTGCGAAAATTGAACCTATTAAATTTCTTTTCATTGGGCGATTGTTAAAAGAAAAAGGTGTTTTTGAGTTAATTGAAGCTATACGTTTAGTGAAAAAGAAACATCCATTAGTACACTTTACTATTTTAGGCGAGATTGATGCAGAAAATATGGGAGCTTTAAAACAAGAAACTTTAGATCAATTAGTTAAAGAAAATCTGTTTGAATATCCTGGATACGTTTTAAACGTAAAAGATTGGATTTATGAGTCGAGCGTATTTGTCTTACCCTCTTATCGAGAAGGCGTTCCACGCAGTACGCAGGAAGCAATGGCAATTGGAAGACCTATAATTACGACGGATGTGCCTGGTTGTCGAGAAACTGTAATTGATGGGATCAATGGTTTTCTAGTTCCAAAGTGGAATATTCAAGCATTAGCTGATAAAATGTGCTATTTTATTGAACATCCTGAACAAGTGAATATTATGGGCATGAGGAGTCGCGAAATTGCTCAAGAAAAGTTCGATGTTAATAGAGTAAATGAGAAACTTTTTGAAATTATGGGTTTAAGTGATGAAAATGAAAAGGTTCGTTGATATTGTTATTGCATCAATTGCAATTCTGTTTCTTAGTCCAGTTTTTCTATTTGTTGCTTATAAGGTACGTAAGCATTTAGGTTCCCCTATCTTTTTTTGCCAGGAACGTCCAGGGAAAGATGGTAAAATCTTCAAAATGATTAAGTTCAGGTCAATGAAAAATGCATTAGATGCCCAAGGTAACTTATTGCCAGATGAACAACGCATTACGCCATTTGGTCAAAAATTACGCGCTACAACTCTTGATGAAATGCCTCAATTGTTCAATGTGCTCAAAGGTGATATGAGTATTGTTGGCCCTCGACCACAAATGCCAGAGTTCCTCGAATATTACACGCCTGATCAAATGCGTAGACATGAGGTCAAGCCTGGTATGACTGGACTTGCTCAGGTAAGTGGGCGGAATAATTTATCTTGGGAAGAAAAGTTTAATTTAGATGTTCAGTATGTAGAAAATCATAATATCTTACTGGATTTTAAAATTATGTTGAAAACCGTTGATGTCATGCTGAAAAGGGAGGGGATTAATGCGCCAAATCAAACAGTTGGTTCAAGTCGTTTTACTGGTTCAGAGTCTCAATCTAGTTCTACTCTAAAGTAAAGATTTTAAATATGATCAAAAAAGC
>NZ_DDAH01000230.1:0-8009 GCF_002333245.1 Acinetobacter sp. UBA2063 | reverse complement strand
ACTCGTTTTTTACCTGCAAGCAAATCCATTCCAAAAGAAATGGTGACAGTAGTCGATCGTCCCGCAATTGAGTATGTGGTACGTGAGGCAGTTGAGGCTGGGATAGAACAAATTATTTTGGTGACTCATTCATCTAAAGCATCAATTGAAAACTATTTTGATCGTAATTTTGAGCTTGAAACAACTTTAGAACAAAAAAAGAAATTTGATTTGCTTAAGGAAATTACTGATATTTTACCGAAGCATGTGAGTGTGGTGAGTGTACGCCAACCGCAACCTTTGGGATTAGGTCATGCAGTGTTATGTGCCAAAGATATTGTGGGTAATGAAGCATTTGCAGTGTTATTGCCTGATGTACTGGTTAAGAACCAAAGCTGTGATAATGATTTGTCATTAATGATCCAGCGTTTTGAGCAGTCTCAAGCTGCTCAGATTATGGTAGAGGCAGTTCCTGACCATTTGGTTGATCAATATGGTATTGTAGATGTTGCGATTTCTCCGAATGAAGGGGAAAGTGCTATCATGCAGGGAATTGTTGAGAAACCTGCGATAGGTACTGCGCCATCCAATTTATCTGTGGTAGGGCGTTATATTCTACCTGCTGAGATTATGAGCCTATTGGAGAATACGCCTCGTGGTGCAGGAAATGAAATTCAACTCACAGATGCGATTGCAACATTGCAGCAATCACAAAATGTTGAAGCCTATCGGATGAAAGGGCAAACTTTTGATTGTGGGAGTAAGCTTGGATATCTAAAAGCAGTACTACATTACGGTATTGAACATCCGAAATTGGGCGCAGAGTTTAAGGGTTTGATTCAAGAATTAGCCCTATAATTTAGGGTAAATGGTTATGAAAATTGCAATCTTTGGTAATACTTTATATGCAGGCGTGATGTCTGCATTATTGTCTGAATCTGGACATTTTGTATATTGGTGTTCCCATATCAGCCCAAATGAAAATGGTCAGCAATATTCTTTTCATGATGAAAATGTCAGTCGCTTACTTGAAAAACAACTCACTAGTGGATTTCTGATTTATCGTGATTTGGATAGTATTCCTTTAGACATTGATGCTTACTTATTTAGTTTTAATCAAACCCAAAAACAACAAGTTTTTCAACTATTGGCATCACTAAAACAGCGTCCAATTATTCATCCTAAACTGATGATCAATGCATCTACCTTTGGCTTACATGGGACTGAGCATTTTCAACAAATTCTTTCTGAAGATGACTGGGCCTATTTACCAGATACCATCCAAGAGGGAAATGCGTTACAAAGTTTAACTCAGGCAAAACACTTAATCGTTGGATGCATAGAGACCGCAGTACAAAAAAAGATTAAAGAATTGTTAAGGCCTTTCTTCCCTTTGGAGCAGCAATATCTGTTTATGCCAATTCTGGATGCTGAGTTTACCAAGCTGAGTATTTCTGGCATGTTGGCAACACGAATTAGCTATATCAATGATCTTGCTGTCGTGGCGGAAAAACTGGGGATTGACATTGCTTCAGTACGTCAGGGAATGGCTGCCGATAATCGCGTTGGTTCAGCTTATTTATCTCCAGGCGCAGGTTTTGGCGGTGAGAATTTCTCACATGATATTTTAACCCTTGCCAATACTGTGGCAAATACAGGGGTTAAAAGTCAGTTGCTTGCGCAAGTTTGGGATATTAATGAGCAGCAGAAAGAAATCTTATTTCGCAAACTGTGGAATTATTACCATGGTGACTTACATGGCAAGACAGTTGCGATTTGGGGTGCTTCATTTAAAGAAAATACCTCAAGTATTCAGCAGTCACCGATCCATCCCATGTTGGCAGCTTTATGGGCTCAAGGTGTCACGGTACGTTTACATGATCCACAAGCTTTAGATGAAATCGAAGCGATGTATGGGCAACGTGAGGATCTTATTCTATGTAAAGACCAATATGTGGCCATACAAGGTGTACATGGCTTATGTATTTTGACGGCATGGAAACAGTACTGGAGTCCTGACTTTAAGCAATTAATACAGTTGATGTCACACCCTTTGATTCTGGATGGTCGTAATATTTATGATCCGCATTATGTGAAAGCTCAGGGCTTTGCATATATGGGGGTGGGGCGTTAATTATGGTCAAAAATATCCAGCCATTTTTGTTAAAAGATCAGCAAGCGGTGATCGAAAACTTATCTGTTTTACAGGAACAATCTAAAGAGACGCATCTTAATCAATTATTTGCAGCCGATCCTTTGCGTTTCCAGAAATTTTCAGTTGAATATGATCAACTTGTTTTAGATTTTAGTAAGCATCGAATTAATCAGCAGATTTTAGATGGGTTGGTTGATCTAGCCCAGACCCGAGATTTGGCGCAATGGATTAGAAAGCTATTTTCAATCGAGCAGATTAATTACACTGAACATCGGGCTGCTATGCATTGGGCATTGCGTTTGCCCAAATCTGAACAGGGTTGCTCTGAAATTAACCAACAGGTGCATACACAGTTAGCACGTATGTATGCTTTGGTTGAGAAAATTCATGCGGGACAATACCGTGGTGTGACGGGTGAAGTCATTCAGGATGTAGTGAATATTGGTGTGGGTGGTTCCGATTTAGGTCCATTAATGGTCACTCATGCCCTCTCAGACTATAAAACAACCACAAGTAAACCTTTAGGTATTCACTTTGTTTCGACCATGGATGGCAGTCAGCTTTCTGATTTGCTGCATCAATTACGGCCAGAAACCACTTTATTTATTATTTCGTCCAAGTCTTTTGGTACGATTGATACGCTTTCTAATGCCCAGACAGCACGTCAATGGTTAGAGAAGACATTAGGTGTAGACAATAATATTCTCAAACATCATTTTATTGGGGTTTCTACGAAACCAGACAAGATGACCGCGTGGGGTATTGCATCTGATCACCAATTATTATTATGGGATTGGGTTGGTGGTCGCTATTCCTTATGGTCCTGTATTGGTCTGCCGATTGCGCTGAGTATTGGGGTAGAGGGCTTTAAGCAACTATTAACTGGTGCTTATGCGATTGACCAGCATTTTCAAACAGCTCCATTTCACCAAAACATCCCCGTACTTATGGGATTGTTAGGTGTATGGAATAATAATTTTCTCGATATTCAGACTCATGCGGTACTGCCTTATGATGGGCGGTTAAAGTATTTTGCAGCTTATTTGCAACAGCTTGAGATGGAGTCAAATGGTAAATCCATCCAGCGGAATGGTGAGAAAGTGAGTTCAGCGACCTGCCCAATTGTCTGGGGAGAAGTTGGACCGAATGCGCAACATGCTTTCTATCAACTCTTACACCAAGGAACACATTCGGTCAGCTGTGATTTTATTGCGCCAGTGAAACGTTATAATGCCAACCAATTTACCTATGCTGAAAATGCAGAGGCCTTAGTTGAGCAACATCATTTGGCACTCTCAAATTGTTTGGCTCAATCGCGTTTGCTCGCCTTTGGCAATCAGGCGCTCTCAGTAGATGAGCTAAAAGATTTACCTAGTTATAAGCAATATGAGGGTAATCAACCGAGCTCAACCATTCTATTAAAAGAGTTGAATCCCTATAGCTTAGGGATGCTTATCGCATTGTATGAACATAAAGTGTTTGTGCAATCTGTTTTATGGAATATCAATCCCTTTGACCAATGGGGTGTTGAAAAAGGTAAAGAAATCGCCAATCAACTATTACCAATTCTAAATGGTGAACAGGGTGATTTATCTGCATTTGATACCTCAACGCAAGGTCTACTTCGAATATTATTAGGAAAAACAGATGGCTAAGATTTTAGTTGCAGGTGGTGCTGGCTATATCGGTTCTCATACTTGTGTTGAACTGCTAAATGCGGGGCATGAGGTGGTTGTATTTGATAACCTGTCGAATAGTTCTGAAGAATCTTTACATCGTGTACAGAAATTAACGAATAAGGATTTGGTTTTTGTTAAAGGTGACATCCGATTTGAACAAGAGGTTGATCAGGTGTTTCAAGACCACCAGATTGATGCTGTGATTCATTTTGCTGGTCTGAAAGCGGTTGGGGAAAGCCAGCAAATTCCACTGGTTTACTTTGATCACAATATCGCTGGCAGTATTCAGTTAATGAAGTCGATGGAAAAAGCAGGTGTATTTAGACTGGTGTTTAGTTCATCGGCAACGGTTTATGATGAAGCGAATATATCCCCATTGAATGAAGATATGCCAACAGGCATGCCAAGCAACAACTATGGCTATACCAAGCTCATCATTGAACAGATGTTGCAAAAACTGGCGCAGGCAGATTCACGTTGGTCGATTGCATTACTGCGTTATTTTAATCCAGTCGGCGCACATAAAAGTGGTCAGATTGGGGAAGATCCTCAAGGCATTCCAAACAATCTCATGCCATATGTGACACAAGTGGCTGTTGGTCGTCGTGAGAAATTATCCATTTATGGCAATGACTATGACACGATTGATGGAACAGGTGTGCGTGATTATATTCATGTGGTAGATTTAGCCAATGCACATTTATGTGCGTTGAATAATCGCCTTGCTGCACAAGGCTGCCGTGCTTGGAACATTGGCACAGGCAATGGTTCATCCGTATTACAAGTCAAAAACACCTTTGAGCAAATCAATGGTGTGCCTGTTGCGTTTGAATTTGCACCACGTCGTGCAGGTGATGTTGCCACTTCATTTGCAGACAATACGCGTGCATTGAGCGAGCTCGGTTGGCAGCCTCAATATACATTGGAAGATATGCTGGCGGATAGTTGGAATTGGCAAAAACAAAATCCAAATGGATATCAATAATTATTGTTTCATATAAACAGGGAGTAACAGCTCCCTGTTTTTTAACTTTTCGCTTATCCTTGAATCAAATCTGTCAACTCATCCACATAATTTTGCATCGGTTGCGGGTTTTGATCGGCACGGCTTTCAATATTTAAACGCAATAAAGGCTCGGTATTCGATGCGCGGACATTCAAACGCCACGCACCAAAATCAAGACTCACACCATCGGTACGGTCTACTAATGGATTTTGGTCTGCATAATGATCAAAAATCTTTTGTACCGTTGCTTGTGTATCCGCTACTTTAAAATTGATTTCACCGCTACATGGGAATTTGGTAATCATATTCTCAACTAATGTTGAAAGTGATTGACCTGTTTCAGAGAGTAGGGCAATAGTCAGTAACCATGGAATCATGCCACTATCACAGTACGCAAAGTCACGGAAATAGTGATGTGCGCTCATCTCACCGCCGTAAACCGCATTATGTTCACGCATTACATCTTTAATAAAAGCATGCCCAGATTTTGATTGAACCGCGATACCTTGATATTGCTCTACGATATCAAAGGTATTCCAAACTAAACGTGGGTCATGCACAATCTTCTCACCTGATTGTTTGATCAAGAATGCTTGTGCTAATAAGCCAACAATATAATAGCCTTCGATGAATTGCCCTTTTTCATCGAATAGGAAGCAACGGTCAAAATCCCCATCCCATGCAATACCCATATCTGCATTGTGCGCAAGCACAGCATCGCGGGTGCTGTCACGGTTTTCGATTAAGATTGGGTTCGGAATCCCATTTGGGAAAGTCCCATCCGCTTCATGATGAATTTTAATAAATTCAACAGGAATATTCAGTTGTTGGAATTTCTGTTCAATTGCATCAATGACATGGCCTGCTGCACCATTGCCTGCATTCACTACTAGCTTGAGTGGTTTAATTTTCTGTGGATCAATATAAGTCAGTAGGTGTTCAACAAACTCAGGTAGGATATTATAGTTTTCAGTTGTACCTTTCTGCTCAACTTCGGCAAAAATACCTGATTCAGCGAGTGCTTGAATGTCTTTTAGACCCGTATCAGCACTGATTGGACGTGCATTTTCACGAACCAATTTCATGCCATTGTAGTCCATCGGGTTGTGGCTGGCAGTTACTTCAATGCCACCTTGTACATCAAGATGGAAAGCGCCGAAATAAACTTCTTCGGTACCCGTCATGCCTAAATCTAGAACATTGACACCTGCATCATTAAGACCACGAATGGTTGCTTGCTTTAAACCTTCACTGCTCAGACGGATGTCACACCCAATCACCACTTTTCTAGGTTGATAGATTTGTCCGTATGCACGACCAATTTTATAGGCGATTTCTTCGTTCAGTTCTGTGCCTAATTTTCCGCGAATATCATAAGCTTTAAAGCAAGTCAGTTGAGTCATTTTGAGAAGAGCTGTGTAGTTTATTAATATGTTGCAGTATACAAAGACTGGGCTGGATTAAACAATCGTAGATACAGATTAAATCATTTATAACTGACTTAGCCCTAGATATACCGATTTCAATATATTCAAAGTATCTCCTTATATACATAATAAAAAATGGTTGTTCCACGTGAAACAACCATTTCCAGTTTATAATGATGGATGGGTTAAGCTGATTTAGCTAACACTTCAGCCATTGCTGTGGCAACTTTATAAATATTATTCATATTTAAACCTGCAACGCAGATGCGACCACTACGTACAAGGTAAATTGCATATTCTTCACGTAAGGTGTCGACTTGCTCGCCTGTCAAACCTGTGTAGCTGAACATGCCTTTTTGATTGACAAGGTAGCTAAAGTCACGGTCAGGAAGTGCTTTAGTCAACTCATCTTTTAAGATGCTACGCATTTTGATAATGCGCTCACGCATCTCTTTGACCTCGCCTTGCCATTGTTGATTCAGATCAGCGTCATTGAGCACCTGATCAACCAACCATGCACCCGTTGTTGGAGGGCTAGAATAGTTGCGGCGTACGGTTGCCTTTAATTGACCGAATGTGCATTGAGCCGCTTCAGCATCGTCACAGACAAAGGTTAGGCCGCCCACACGCTCACCATAAAGTGAGAAGATTTTAGAGAACGAGTTGCTGACGATGAAGTTTAAACCAGCTTGGTCTAGAGCACGAATCGCATAAGCATCTTGTTCCATACTATCGCCAAAGCCTTGGTAAGCGATGTCAAGGAATGGAATCAAGTTACGCTCTTTTAATACTGCAATCACCTGATCCCATTGGGCTGGATTGAGATCCGCACCTGTCGGGTTGTGGCAGCAAGGGTGTAATAATACAATGCTTTGATCTGGCAAAGTTTTTAATGTCGATAACATGCCATCAAAATCAACGCCACGTGTTTCAGCATCGAAATATGGATAGTAGTTGCTCTTGATGCCAGCACCATTGAAGATCGCAACATGGTTATCCCAGGTTGGTTGGCTGACCCACACTTCTGAATTTGGGAAATAGGTTTTTAAGAAGTCAGCACCGACCTTTAATGCACCTGAACCACCCAATGTCTGGATTGTTACAGCACGACCTTGCTGAACTGCTGGACTGTTTGCACCAAACAACAACGCCTGAATCGCCTCACGGTAAGGTTTGAAACCCTCCATTGGAAGATAAAGTTTGGTTTTATCATTTTTAGGTGCAATACGTTTTTGCGCTTCGATAATGGTATCAAGCTGAGGAACGATACTGTCTTCGTTATAGTACAAACCAATACTTAGATTAACCTTTTCAGCGCGTGGATCAGCATTAAACTGTTCCATTAAAGATAGAATTGGGTCGCCTGCATAAGGTGGGATATGTTGAAACATTAACAATGTCCTTTTATTCAACAAGGTGCATGGATGTGTCTTGCGGAGCATGACTCCAGATGCCCAATAATGTACCAATAAAGCGCCTATGAAGCACGCTGTTATTTACATTTCTGGTGCAGTATTTACTTACAAAAATTCGTATAAAATCGATCGATTATAAGGATTGTCTACAATCAAGCTGTCATACCATGGTCGTAGCCTACGTAATATAAATATTGGGAAAAATGCCTTGAATCAATTGAAATAAAGTACTTAAATTTTATTAAGAATATGTTTTATATATAATTATTTTATATTTTTAGTACTTTTTCAAAACATTCTATTGTGAGGCAATCGAATAGTATTGACTGGGTCAGTCTATTTCATTGT
>NZ_DDAH01000233.1:0-19211 GCF_002333245.1 Acinetobacter sp. UBA2063 | reverse complement strand
GGTTGAAATATGAGCGTAGTTATCATCTGCCCAAACATTCACTCCAGTAATCGCTGCAATACTCAACACCAAACTCTTGAGCACCAATGGCTTAAAGGAAAAAACGAAATTTTTTCCTTGCTCATCATCATGAATATTGCTTAGGCTATTTGATTGTGTACCTGTAGTGTTGTCGGTCTTACCTGCACTTTTGGCATGCTCCGAAACAACAACCATACGCCCCAAAGATTTATTCCAGATTTTTTTAAAGATGTGGTTCATATCTGTACCTGTTTTTTAAACATTTGGTACAATTACAAAACATTACATACAAAGTTGTATATCACTGAAAACTGGTATTCTGACGAATGGTAATAACTTTTTAGAGAAAAAATAGCATCTGGTAGATGCTATAAATATATTACAGCTTTGTTGCACAAAGATTTGAAATACAAAGCCCCCCTAATTGAGCTAAATTTAAGGCGTAACTTGGGTAAGTGGTCGACCTAATTCCGTAAATCTGTTGAGGCCTGCTACACCTGCATGAATCTCATTCACTTGGCTATCAAAACGCCTTGCACTGAGTTTATCTCCTAATCATTTAATGCAGTGCATCTTAGTTTCAACCAAACTTCGCCGATGATAGCCTGACCATTTTTTCCATAGTGTCCTGCCTAAACGTGTAACTGTTCGAAGAAATTCGTTTGGCTCTAGCGAGCTGATCTTTTTATCTTTCCATGGTTTCGCATTTTTTCTAGGTGGGAATCACCGCATGCGCTTGCCGATCTGCAATGGCCTGACAGCATTGCTTGGTGTCATAAGCTGCATCGGTATAAACAGAGTCAATCTGCTCATCTTGTGGAATCTGATTAAGTAAATCACCAAGCACCTGTGAATCACTGAGATTATTGGTTGTAAGCTGAACTGCTCGTATTTGTAGGGTTTTAGCATCTATGCCAATATGTAGTTTACGCCATTGGCGACGATATTCAGCTCCATGTTTCTTGCGTTTCCATTCGCCCTCAGCTAGAAACTTCATGCCTGTAGAGTCTATGAGTAGACGCAGGCCAATTGGTTGTGTGGTAGATTTTGTGTGTAGGCTTCTTCATTTGAAAATTATATCGATGAAAAAAACATTACAGATAGGTTTGTGCAACAAAGCCAATAAAACCTGAAATACCAAATTACAGTGATAGCCAAAACCCTGTATTCTGCCTATGCTAGAAACTGGGAATCACTTTTTAAGTCTTATTATGATTCACGTATCTCAAACTGAGCTGATCTTGCCTGTACCTGTCTTTATTCTGGAAGACGATGCAATCATGCAACAGCGTTTAAAAAGAATACTGTTAGAAATTGGCTATGCAGAAGACGCCCTTATTTTTGCCCAGACCTTATCTGAGGCAATAGACATGCTTAAACAGTACCCAATTTCCTTTTCATTGGTTGACCTCGGTTTACCCGATGGCAATGGTATTGATTTTATAGAAAATTTAAGACAGACCGATGAGGTCTCACCTGTTTTGGTCATCTCGGCATGGAGTACGCAGGAAACCATTTTAAAAGCGATACAGGCGGGTGCAACGGGTTATCTTTTAAAAGAACGGGATGATTTCGAAATCATGTTATCAATTCGTAGTATATTACGTGGTGGAGCACCCATAGATCCGTTTATTGCCCAGCAAATTTTGTCAAAAATTACATTTGAACAAAAAGTAAAAGATGTGGCGGTGGCAGAACAAAATAATTTACTCTCAACTCGGGAGCTTGAAATTCTACAACTGGTTGCTGAGGGAATGTCGAACCGAGAAATCGCTGATTTTCTTAATTTGTCAAAATATACCATCGAATGTCATATCAAACATATTTACCGAAAGCTGTCGGTCAGCAGCAGATCCAAAGCCATCAATACCGCACGTTCATTGGGTATTTTATAAAATATCTATGCTTATGCTGGCTCGTTATTCTGGCGCAAACTTCCTTTGCAAAATCTTCCGCATCTGAGCAAGTCAACTGCACCGCAAACATTCAGTCGAGCCAAATGGCAAAAGCCATTGGACAAGACGGTACTCAACGTCCTGAAACAGGCTGGCAAAATGTGAAATTGCCCGATCAATGGGATAAGCGTAAATTCTACTATACGGGCAGTACATGGTATAAAATCGTGTGGGATTATCAGTGTCCAACCACAACAAAAACCCCAATCACCATTGTGATCAGCTATATCAATATGACTGGTCAGGTTTTTATTAATAATGACTTGTTATGGCAAGATCAGTCTTTGGTTGAACCGCTTTCCCGTAGCTGGAATATGCCACGCTACTGGAATTTACCCGTATCCAGCCTAAAACAGGGCGAAAATATTCTTTGGGTACGTGTAGTAGGTGTAAAGAGTCAAAATTCGGGTCTGGGTCAGGTCCTAGTGGGCAATGCTGATCAGGTCAGACCAAAATTTCAGATGCTTTGGAATCAACAACGTGTGCTGATGTTTTTAAATTTAATCACGTCACTCACTTTAGGTGTAATTGCTTTCCTGGTATGGATTTTTCATCGTAAAGATCAGATTTTTGGCTGGTTTACCTTGGCAGCGCTCATGTGGAGCATGGTGATGTTTAATACCATTATGCTTGAAGCACCTTTTGGTTTAACCACATTACAAATCGCTCGTATCAGTATCGTGTGTTTTTTTGCTTATAGCTTATTTTCCTGTTTTTACGCATGGCGCTTGGCACAACGCAAATTTCCACGTTTAGAAAAAGCATTATTGTATATGCTGTTAATTGTAATCAGCATGGCCATGATATTACCTGATACCGCGCTATACAATTTTATCTCGGGTACTTTTTTCCTGAGCCTACTGGTTTTATTAATAAATTTTATAAGTTATCAATGGATTGCCTATTTTTCCAAATTATTGGAAGCCTATTTACTGGCAGCAGTATTTTTGTTTTTTATCATTGTGTGTATTCATGATACATTCCAGATCATGCAATCCAATAATAGCTTTTTATGGATGCCTTATACAGCACCCTTAACAAGCTTATTAATTGCAATTATTTTAGCGTTACGTTTAGCCAAAAATTTAAGAGCAATTGAAAACTTTAACCAGACCCTCAAACAAAACATTCTTGAAGCCAAAAATGAACTAACACTTTCTCTCAATACCCAGCATCAACTTGAACTGGACAACGCAAAACTACAGGAACGTTTACAACTTGCCCATGATTTACATGACGGTTTGGGGGGTTCCCTCGTCCGTTCAATGGTCACAGTAGACCAAAGCCAGATCAATCTAAGCAATCAGCAGTTTTTATCCATGCTCAAAATATTAAGGGACGACTTGCGGCAGGTGATTGACAGTGGTTCAAGTACAGGTGCCAAAGTGCCTGACACACCCATTTTATGGGGAGCACCTTTACGCTATCGTTTCACCCAACTGTTTGATGAGCTGAATATCACAACAAAATGGTCTTTTCCAGAATCATGGCAAAAACAGCCAACCCCGCTGGTGTGTTTAACTTTGCTTCGGGTCGCAGAAGAAGCCCTGACCAATATTCTGAAACATAGTCAGGCAACATCGGTAAAGTGCGCCCTGTTTTTCTCCAAGGGGCAACTGGTACTAGACATTGAAGATAATGGTATTGGCTTTGATGTAGAAGCGGTTAAGAATGCAGGAATGAGTGTTGGACTAAGAAGTATGCAAACACGTCTGGAACGGCTGGGTGGACATCTTACGGTTCAATCCGAGGCTGGAAGAACCTGTTTAAAGGCCTGCTTGCCTGTTTAATTGCAGAATGTTCCAGCACACCAAAATGGTATGCTGGAATAACACGATCCATTATTTAATTGCATCCAACAACGTCTGTTGGGCATTATGGGGTTCTTCACCAGCGGCAGGTTTGTCTCGTTCCCATACACCATCGCTCTGTAACAACCATGCCTGTTGATTATCCTTGAGATAATTAAGTAAACCAAGTTGATAAATACGTTTTTTCGATGCTGGGTCTTCAATTGGGAAACATGCCTCAACACGATTAAACAGGTTGCGATCCATCCAGTCTGCACTTGAGCAATAAATACGTGGATTGCCATTGTTGCTAAAGTAATAAACACGGGTATGTTCAAGAAAACGGCCAACAATCGAACGGACACGGATATTTTCAGACAAATTTGGCAAGCCTGGACGTAGACAACAGATTGAGCGAATAATCAGGTCAATCTGCACACCAGCCTGAGAGGCTTCATACAGTTTATTGATCAGTTGTACTTCGGTTAGGGCATTGACCTTGACAATAATTTGCGCTGGCTTACCTGCCTTAGCATTGGCAATTTCTTCATCAATATAATTGATCAATTGTGCATGCAAGGTAAAGGGTGCATGCAGAAGCTTTTTCGGCTTCGCCATTTTGCCCATTCCCGTGAGTTCCTGAAAGATACGGTGTACATCTTCGCAAATGTCTTTATCTGTGGTCATCAAGCCATAATCGGTATAGATACGGGCATTGGTGGCATGGTAGTTACCCGTTCCCAAGTGCACATAACGCACCAGTTTATTGTTTTCACGGCGTACAACAAGGATCATTTTGGCATGGGTTTTATAACCAACAATGCCGTAAACCACCACAGCACCCGCCTCTTGCAGCACATTTGCAACTTCAATATTGGATTCTTCATCAAAACGAGCACGTAACTCAATCACAGCCGTGACTTCTTTACCGTTGCGTGCCGCTTCTGCCAAAACCTGTACAATTTCCGAATCCGCACCACTACGATACAGCGTTTGTTTAATTGCCAACACTTGTGGATCACGCGCAGCTTCACGTAACAGTTGAATCACAGGTGCAAAGGATTCAAACGGATGATGTAGCAAGATGTCCTGTTTCTGCATGGCAGAGAAAATACTTTCAGTCTTCTTAAAGACTTTGGGAATCACAGGGGTATGTGAGTCATAACGCAAGTGCGGACGTTTAAAATTGGAGAGTAAACGTGCCAGATTGACAGGACCATCAACTCGATAGAGCTGTTCTTCGTTCAGATCAAATTCATCCAGCAAATATTCATAAATATGTTTCGGGCAGTTATGTGTCACTTCCAGACGTACCGCACGACCAAAACGGCGTGAACTTAATTCACCTTTCAATGCCTTTGCCAAATCCTCTACATCTTCATTCAAGGCCAAGTCTGCATTACGGGTGACACGGAACTGATAACAGCCTGTTGCGGTCATACCTGGGAACAGATCAGACACATGCTCATGGATGATTGCGGACAACATCACATGATGCTCCTTGCCTCCCGTCAGTTCATTGGGTAAACGCACCACACGCGGTAAAGAACGTGGTGCAGGCACAACCGCCAAGTCAATCTGACGACCAAAAGCATCTTTACCTTCCAGCGTCACAATAAAGTTCAGGCTTTTATTGACTAAACGAGGAAATGGGTGCGCAGGATCAAGGCTGATTGGTGTTAAAACAGGTGCGACCTGTTCCTGAAAATATTTTTTAATCCATGCCGATTGTGCAGGTGTCAGTTCACCACGGCGCAAGAAACAGATATCTTCCTCACGCAGCTTCGGTAGAATTTCTTCATTCAGGATACGGTATTGACGCTCAATAGCCGCATGTGCCGTTTTAGAAATCTGTTCAAGCACTTGTTTAGGGGTTAGACCATCTGGGCTACGGCTCTCATTGCCCAGCGTCAATTGTTCCATCATCCCCGCAACACGGATTTCAAAGAACTCATCAAGGTTGCGTGAAAAAATCAGCAGGAAGTTCATCCGCTCCAATAATGGATGAAGTGGATCGACTGCCTGTTCCAAAACGCGCAGATGGAAATCGAGAATCGAAAGTTCACGATTAATATAGCGGTCATTATAGCTGTATTCTATTGGGGTCGTTGTAGCCACTGCCGTATTCATACCAAACCTTGTTGATTTATCATTGATCAAGACATGGTTTAAGTATGCTGCAAAATTATTTCAATTTGGTAAAAAAACCCAAAAATATTGGGCTTTTTTCACTTCATCACACTTTAAGATGGGCTTACTCTGGAATCTGGGTTGCATTCATATATTTCAGGATGCTTCTTTTACGGTACTGAAGTTTTCGGTCATCCCTATGATCCTGATAATATTTTGGGTTAGGTAATAATGCAGCAAGAAAAGCAGCCTGTTCACGGGTCAGGCTTTTTGAACTTTTACCATAATAAAACTGTGCTGCCGCCTCAACCCCATAGAGATTCTGGCCGAATTCCACTGCGTTCATATACACTTCAAGAATACGACGTTTTGACCACATTCGCTCCATCATCCAGGTCGCAACAACTTCCTGTCCTTTTCGAATAAACGAACGCTTATTATAGAGGAACAGATTTTTTGACAGTTGCTGCGAAATGGTGGAACCACCCGCTACAATTTTGCCCTTTTCATTGTTTCGTTCCAAAGCATCCTGAATACCTTCAATGTCAAAGCCATGATGATGGATAAACCTGGCATCCTCAGCCGCTAGAATCGCATGCTTAAAATTATCGCTAATATCATCATAATCACGCCATTGCTGCTTGATCGGCTTAAAGTCGGTCAGATAATCCCAACGCATAAACATGGTGGTTTCAACAGGATGAGTACGCCACCACACCAGACTGCTAAAAATCCAGAGCTGGATGAGCAATACCAGACCAATAATCAACATGAGCGCGCGCGCTAAAAAGGCTTTCATTAAAGTGCATCACTCCTTGGGGCATCTGTTCTGCAAAATATCAGCAAACCACGTAAAAATCGTTGATATTTTGTAGAACATATTCATGCTAAGCTATTTTTACATCAATCACTTGCTTAAACCTATGACTGAAATGACACCACCACAAATCAATAATCAAAAGTTAAAGATACAAACATGGTGGTTTACTGCGCTACTGATCACAGTCAATGTCGGATTATTTGGCTGGCAAATTGTTTCAGGTGTGAATATTACCGACCCAGCGCCTGTAGATGCAATTGCCTGGGGCGCAGATTTTACCCCACTCACTTTTATGGGACAGCCTGAACGTTTATTTACCAGCATGTTTTTTCATTTTGGCTTGATTCACCTCATGCTGAATATGTGGGCACTCTATATTTTTGGCAGTGTGGCAGAACAGTTGTTTGGTCGGTTGTATTATATCGGAATGTACGTGCTGGCCGGTTTGATGGGCAGTTTACTTTCCAGCTATCTGACTATTCGTAATGGCTATGAATTATTACAACATTTTGATCACCTTGCGGGACTACAATCGTCCCTCATCCCCCATATCAGCGCAGGTGCGTCTGGTGCAGTGATGGGATTGGGCGCAGCACTCACTGTTATTTCATTGTTTCCACCTTTGCCTCAGCAACGTTTTTGGCTGGACAAGAAATCATTATTGATGGTAATGGCAATTAACATTGTGTTTGGTTTCACCGTGGCAGGCATCAATAATGCGGCACATATTGGTGGCATGATTATGGGTGCTTTATTGGCAGGTGCATGGTATCTGGGAGAAAAAATACAAAAACCTGCTTTGATTCAGATCGGTGCTTTAATTATAGGTACTGTATTACTCGCTGCTTTTTATTTCTATTGCACAGAATTAAGTACAGGGCTTGATCCGTTATGGTATGAGATTTTAAGGCAGAATCAGTTGAATTAATTGTGATTATTTATATAGCTGGCAGGTTGCCATCTGCCCCTGCAACATCTCCATGATGATATAACTATTGCATACTTACTCATAGATGTATAAAATTTTATACATGACTCAACCACAACCTGAAAAGCCTATTTACTGGATTGGATCATCTTTAGATGATTTAAAAGAATTTCCAGCCGACGTGAAAAAACATTTTGGTTTTGAACTTCACGCAATTCAGCATGGCACTGAACCTGCTCAATGGAAACCTATTCCCAATTGGGGCACAGGAGTCATTGAACTTAAATATAAAGATTCATCTGGCGCATATCGAGTTGTATACGTTGCAAAATTCAGACATGCAATTTACATACTCCATTCTTTTCAGAAAAAAACACAACAAACAGCCAAACCAGATGTTGAGATTATCAAAGCACGTTATAAAGAAATTGCGTTATTGGAGGAACAATATGAGCAAGATTGATACACAAATTCGTCATATCACTCAACCAACAGACAATATTTTTGCAGATTTAGGCTTAGAAGATGCTGGAAATTTAAAAAAAGAAGCAGATGCTTTAGCCAATGCAAAATTAGCTTTAACCAGAGTCGTTGCTGATTGGGTACAAGAAAATCATTTCAAGCAAGAAGAAGCTGCTGAAATATTAGGTGTTAGTCGTCCTCGCTTATCTGATGCAATCAATGCAAAAATATCGAAATTTACATTAGATGCGTTAGTCACAATGGTTTCTAAAACAGGACACTCAATTACTATTAGCATCACAAATTAAGGGATTCTTGGAATCCCTCATTTTAAAGCCTTTCTTTCATCAAGACTGATTCATTTCCCTTAAACTCTGCAATGGTGGAATATCACATAAATAACTGAGGCGATAACGACCAATCAACATACAAATCAGCATCATGCTTAACGGTAAAATCAGCCAGATCGCAGGATGCCACTGAATCGCCATTTGCATCTTATAACTGGCAATCGCGCTGATCACCTCGGCAAATAAACAGGCCACCAAGCCCGACAGCAAGCCAATAAAACCAATTTCCAGACTCAACATCTGTTTCAGCCTGTTTTTACCACTGCCAAAAGAGCGTAATAACGCCACTTCCTTACGACGTTCATCCATCAGCACATTCAGGCAGGCAATCAACACCAATACACCAGATAACCCAACCAACAATGCCAATACGGTAATGATCTGCACCAGTACATCCACCAGACGCTTGACTTCATCCAGAATCCGCCCCACATCAATAAATACGGTATTGGAAAATTGCTGAATCAGCTGCACCATTTTTGGCTGATCTGCTGGCGGCACATAAAAACTCCCCAGATAACTGCCTGCATTTTCATCCATGCTTTGCGGTGAAAAGATAAAGAAAAAGTTTGGGCTAAAACTTTCCCACTCCACTGAACGCAGGTTGATCACGGTTGCCTGCAACGTACCTTCTGGCAAACTGAAATCAAGACGATCACCGATTTTAATGCCCAATTCATTTGCCAGTTTAGCTTCTACTGACACCTGCCCGACTTGGCTAAATTTCGGATTGCCCTCCGTAATCACATTATCTTTAGGATATTCTGCTGCCTGCGTCAGATTCAGTTCACGGCGCAATGAATTATTCTGCCTGACCAGCTCAGGCGCAAAGGCCTGTCCATTTTTTGCAATTAAACGTCCCCGAATATTAGGATACAACGGTGTAGATTGCCAGTGATTCTGCTCAAGTTGCTGCTTGAACTGCGGCATATCAAAAGGCGGCAAACCATACACAAACTGATTCGGTGTACCCTCAGGCAATTGTTGTTGCCAACGCTGTAATAAATCGGTTCTCAGCACACTGAGTACCGTAATTAAACTTAAGCCTAAAGCCAGCGCAGTGACTTGCAAGGCAGTCTGATGGGGAATCCGTACATAAGCCGAAATTGGATGTTTCAGTTGTTTAATGGCTTTGAGTAGCAGCCAAATCAGGGTATAAAGCACAGTGCAAAGAATTAAAATTGCAGTTAAAACCAATAGGCTTAAAGTGAGATTATCACTCAACACCAAGCTAAAAATAATCAGGCTCATCACGCCCACTGTAAACATGGCAAAATAAGATTTACGCGAACGCTCCTGCTGGCGGATCACCCGAATAGGTGGTGTATTCAGCAATTCCCAGATACTTGGCAGGATAAAACCAATCAGCACCATCACACTGGTAAAAATTGCCACAGGCAACGCCAGCAATAGATTGGTTACAGCAAAACTCAGTTGCAGTTGTGGAATCAGTTGCAGCATCAATTGCAATAAAGCATAGCCCAAACCAATGCCAATCAAGCTGCCAAGTGCAATGGAGAGCGCACTAACAATGCCAAGCAAAGCGATATAGGCAAGTAGAATCTGCCACTTGCTTGCCCCCAGACAACGGATCAAGGCAATATGATCCTGATTCTGTTGTACATAACGCTGGCTGGTCAATGCGATGGCAATGCCACACAGCAAAATGGTCAATAAATTGGCAAGTTGCAGGAATGTATCCAGATTCTCAATCGGTTTCATCAAGCGTGTATTGGATTGATTGGCATCACGAAGTTTAAGTGAACTTTGCTCATTATTCTCAAACTGCTGGTGTTGCTGCTGTTCAGAATGTAACTGATTTTTTTGCTGCTTAAAGATTTTTTTAAAGGCTTTCACTTGCTCGGGCGAACCTGCCATCAGCAGACGATATTCAATACGGCTACCGACCTGAACCGCATTGGTCTTGGCAATATCTGACTGATGAATCATCACTGTCGGTGAAAAACCTGAAAATCCTAGCTCCTGATTGGAGTCATGTTCAATCACACCTGTCACGATAAATTGACCATCAGCTATCGCAATCTGATCACCTAGTTTGGTCTGCAATAAATCCATCACACGAGGACTCAACCAAACCTGTCCCTGCTGAATAGATTGCGCTTTAGGCTGAATTTCTAGCTTGCCCCGTAAAGGAAAATGCTCATCAACCGCCTTGACGTTGACCATCACAAACTGGTCCTGAGTATGCGCCATTGAACCAAATACTGTCACAGGTGCCTGTTTTAAATTCAACTTTTGCGCTTGTTGTCGCCATTGAGCTTGAATGGGATCATTATCCGTCATCACCAGATCAGCACCCAGCATTTCCGCAGCCTGTAAAGCCACCGCATTCTGGACCTGACTATTACTAAATTTTAATGCGGTAGTGGCACTAATCGCCAAAGACAGTGCAATAATCAGTAAATACAGTCCACCTGTACGAAAACTTTGCAGCAACAATGGCTTGAGAATCGAATTCATGTTCTCTCCCCAGCCTTGCCGATTTCCTGAATCTGACCATCAACCAGTTTGACATGGCGCTGACATAGTGCAGCCAGATTTTGGTCATGCGTGACCAACACCAAAGTTGTACCTAATTCTCTATTTAGATCAAATAATAGCTGCTCAATTTCCTCGGCAGTTTGCCCATCCAGATTGCCTGTTGGTTCATCGGCAAAAATGATCTTCGGTTCGGCAATCAGCGCACGGGCAATCGCCACACGTTGCTGTTCACCGCCTGACAAGACTTTTGGGGTTTGCTGTGCCTGACGAACCAGCCCAACTCGTTCCAACCATGCCAGTGCTTTTTGCTCAGCTTTCCTAAAGTTAAAATCAGGTTGCAGACGTAACGGCAACATCACATTTTCCAGTGCACTCAGTTGCGGTAAAAGCTGAAATGCCTGAAATACAAAGCCAATGTTTTCCAGTCGTACTTGCGCACGTTGTTCTTCTGTTAAGGTATGAACCGCTTGCCCACAGACTTCCAATTCGCCTGAACTTGGCCGATCCAGCGTCGCCAAAATACCCAGTAAAGTCGATTTCCCTGAACCAGAACGTCCCGTAATTGCGATCTGTTCACCCTGGTAAATGTCCAAATCAATGTCTTTTAAAATGGTTAAGCTTTGCTGGTGAATCTGAATATTTTGTGTAACTTTTCGGGCAGAAATAATTGGTTGTGGCATGATGTCACGTATCCTTTAGGACAAATTTTAAATGCGATGCAAAACTCTAAAGTTATCAGTTCAGTTTCTAAAACAGTTGCAATCATGGCCCTCTGTGTGATGCCAACACTGGTTTCAGCCAAGACCATTTTAATTGTGGGTGATAGCCTGAGTGCAGGTTATGGCATAGAGGCCAAACAAGGCTGGGTGAACCTGTTACAACAACGTTTAGACCAACAGTATCCGAAACAGCACAGGGTGGTCAATGCCAGTGTCAGTGGCGAAACCACCAGTGGCGCATTGGCACGACTGCCAAAATTGTTACAAACCTATAATCCTGAAGTGGTGGTGATTGAACTTGGCGGCAATGATGGCTTGCGTGGACAACCACCCCAGATGATTCAGAAAAACTTAGCCCAATTGGTACAACTGAGTCAAAAGCAGAAAGCCACCGTTTTACTGTTTGGTATGAAAATACCACCGAATTATGGAACTGCGTACAGCAAGGCTTTTGAGAATAATTACAAAATTGTAAGTCAGCAGTATAAAGTGAAGCTTCTGCCGTTCTTTTTGGATGGTGTGGCAGGCAATAAAACTTTCATCCAGAATGATCAAATCCACCCCAATGCCAAGGCACAACCAATCATGCTGAATTTGGCTTATCCTTATATTAAAGGGGCTTTATAGTAAATAATTTCAATCAATTCAGGGCGAATTCAATTCCGCCCCTACCCAGATCAAAAATCAAAAAATGTTACTTCGCCTGTTTCCAATGAGTATTCAGCACCCACCACAATCAGCTTGCCTTTCTCAATCAACTGTTCTAGCACAGCAGAACCATGACGCAACTGATTGACCGATGCAAATACATTGGAGCGAACCGCATGGGCAGACAGCTTTTTCAAATCACCTTTGAGTTCGGTTTGCATCAAAATTTCAACCGATGGACGAACCCGATTCACGATCGACATCAGGTTTGAGGATGGCGGCTGCTCTGGATGCATCAGGGTATCAATGGTGGCCTGAATCGCACCACAATGGCTATGCCCCAGCACCACCACCACGGCACAGTCATATCGCTCTGCCGCAAACTCAACACTTCCCACCTGTGACGGCGCAACGATATTGCCTGCAACACGAATCACGAACAAGTCACCCAGACCTTGATCAAACACCATTTCCGCAGGGACACGTGAATCTGAACACCCTAAAACAATGGCAAATGGGTTTTGACTTCCTGCCAATGCAGCACGTTCCTGGTGAGAAAGGTGATTCTGTGAGGTGGCCTCACCTTTCACAAAACGAGCATTACCAACTTTTAAACGTTCCAGGGCTTCTTTGGCAGTGAGCATGCGTGCATCCATCTATGATTGACATGAGCCAACAGTTTAATGTGCGCCTGTTTGAAAGTCACTGACAAAAATAGAATCCATCTAAATACCAGCCTGTCTTTTAATCAGGAAAATAGCGAAAAACGAATGATTTCATTGGCAAGAATTTCCATACATCTGTAAATTATGCAAATGACTCCCCTCACATCTTCCCCAATAATCAATGGGTTTAAAAATAGATCAAGGATAGAACAAATCATGATGAACCATCTTTTTTCCACCTCCTTTCGCAAGACCTTAACCGCAGCTTTAATTTCATGCAGCTTGGCGACCATCGCAATCAGCTCAACACAGGCAGCGGAAATAGAAATGAGCTTCCAGAATGTGCTGCAACAGGAACGTGCATGGGCAGGTTTACAGAGCAAAACATTAAAAGTCGGTGATATCACCTGGTCATATAGTGAGGGTGGTCAGGCTGGAAAACCGATCGTGATTTTAATTCATGGCCTGGCGGGCAGCCGTGACAACTGGAACCGTGTGGCACGGGCCTTAACCGCCAACTACCATGTGATCATCCCAGACTTGCCAGCCAACGGTGAAACACAAGTTCCGAAAGATTTTGACTATTCCATTCCAAACGTCACTGAAAAGTTACGCCGTTTTGTTGAGGCAGCCAACCTAACCAGCCCAGCACATATTGCAGGTCACTCACTTGGTGGTTCAATTGCCATGCTCTATGCAGGGCAATATCCATTTGAGACCAAAAGCCTGTTTTTAATTGA
This sequence comes from Acinetobacter sp. UBA2063, assembly GCF_002333245.1. Classification (NCBI taxonomy): domain Bacteria; kingdom Pseudomonadati; phylum Pseudomonadota; class Gammaproteobacteria; order Moraxellales; family Moraxellaceae; genus Acinetobacter; species Acinetobacter sp. UBA2063. Next base: position 5,481 of record NZ_DDAH01000233.1, on the reverse strand, counting down.
TGCTGCGGGCGTATATAAGGCCGCCACCACACCTTATTTAAAGGATCCAAACCACATTAAAAACATGATTGTCAGCAAAAAAGGCGATTTTAACTTTTTAATGCAGCAGGTCATGTTTACCCCTCCATTCATTCCAAAGGAAATTGCTCAGGCACAGGAAAAAATGATGATTGGTCAGGCCGAGCAAACCCAGAAAATGGTAGATCAGTTAATTGTACTCAATAAGTTATATACGCCAGATTCATTTGCGTTGCTGGCAAGATCCATTGATGCACCAACACTGATTTTATGGGGCAAGCAGGATAAAATTATCAATGTTGAGGTTGCACCTGAGTTAAAATCACTGCTAAAGAATGCGCAGACACCTGTCATTCTGGATAATGTGGGCCATATGCCTATTCTGGAAGCAGACCAATTGGTGGTTCAGCAATATTTACCATTTCTGAACAAGATTCAGTCACAAAAACCTGTAACTGCGCCAACTCCGTAAACCTAAAGTTATAAAATCCTATGCCTAAACATCCAATGATAGAACAACTGATTGACGCACAACTTGATTTTCTGGATCAACAGTTTACACAAGCCGAAACCATTCAACATGAGTTTAAACAGTTCTATCATTGGTTGCGCTTACAGCAACTCCAACATATCTGGTCATTTGAACAAATCTTTAAGCTGATTGAGAAACAAATCCTGAACACACCTGCCAGTTCATTTCTGATTGAACAAATTGCAGAACATATCCGCTTTGCCCTGATTCATCCACGCAATGATCAAACCAATATCGAAGATGTAATTCCTGTTTTAACCATTGACTTAATTGCACAATATGTTGCAGGTAAAAGTGACCATCGCCAGCGCCTGATTAAAACCATTGTCGATAATCCTGCTTTTTCTGCCCTGATTACCCAACTGATTCAACATTCCATTCAGGACTATTTAGAAAATTCGGTCATGTCTAAACGTGTACCTGGCGTTGGACATTTTATGAAAATGGGAAAATCGGTTCTCGAAACAGTGACTAATTCCAACCTGAATGACACCATTGGACACTATTTACAAAAGAATATATTAAAGATCAGCCAAATGAGCGAACGGGTGTTAAACCAGCACTTTAATGAAGACAAACTTTACCATTTCCAGGCCAACATCTGGCATAAAATTAAGGTTATGCCCTTATCAGTATTACGCAACTATATTGAGGTACAAGACCTACCCCAAACTGTGGGAATGGGGCATGAAATATGGGATCATATCCGTCAAACAGATTATTTAAAACAGCAGGTTCATGATGGGACCTATGCATGGTATGCACGTAATCAGGAACGCACATTTGATTTATTACTCCGCGATCTGAATATTGATGAAACCCTGATTGAAAATGAATTGAGTGATTTACTGACACCTGTGTTACAGCAAGTGATTCAAACAGGTTATTTAAGACAACGTGCCCGCACCTATTTAGAAAAATTTTATTATTCAGAACAGATGTCTGAAATTTTGACAAAACAAGGCGCATGATGCGCGGTGAGCGCCTCCATATTGCGTGATGTGGGAGCACCTCGGTTTGTTATCCATCTGAGAAAAATATTGGATTTTTTTTCAACATTAAAAAAAGCCCTCGCAAGGGCTTTCTCAATAGATTGTATTTCCAGCTTTATTACTTGAAATATGCACCCTCAGCCTGAGTATGGTCAGTTTGGTCAACCACACGCTGTAACTCAGGAACGTGCTGCTTCAAAGTGGTTTCCACACCCTGCTTCAACGTCACATCAATAGCTGAACAGCCCTGACAANNTGTGAATGGTCAGTTTGGTCTACGACACGCTGGAACTCAGGTATATGTTGACGTAAAGTAGTTTCAACACCTTGTTTAAGAGTCACATCAATTGCTGAACAGCCCTGACAACCACCACCAAATTTCAACACAGCAGTTAAACCATGCTCAGGATCGTTCTGTACTTCAACCAGACTACAGTTACCGCCATGCCCTTCCAATCCAGGATTAATCTCAGATTGCAGCACATAAGTGATCCGTTCTTCAATTGACGCATCTGGCCCTACACGAGGTACTTTCGAGTTAGGCGCGCGAAAAGTTAATTGTCCACCAAAACGGTCTTTGTTGTAGTCAATCACGGCATCAAGCAAATATGGAATAGATGGCGCATCGATATAAGCTGAAAAGTCTGGATAATCCTGCTTATAGTCAGTTGGCACCACTTCTTCAGGTGCACTATAGGCCATACAACATTCGGCACGTGGTGTACCTGGATGTTCTACAAAAACTCGAACGCCAATTCCTGGAGTATTTTGCTTTGTTAATAAATCACTTAAATACTCTTGTGCAGAGGGAGTAATCAAAAGGTTTGGAATTTCTTCTGCGACAGCAGTGTTGGTGTTCTCAGTCGACATAACAATAATCCTCAAGCTGATGTCGTTATATTAACCGAAGATGGAGGGGATTTAAAAAAAATCAACCATTTTTGTAGGAATTATATGCCAGATGATTGTTTATTCACTTTTTAATGGCATTATTGCCTAGACACTGATCAATCAAAAATCTTTATGCTACATTTGCCCTTTAGTCACACTGTGACACTCATCATTATTACCGTTGCAATTTCCCTATTGGCATTTTCCAATCAGGCCGTCATGAACCGCCTGATTTTCTGGCCACCCGCCATGCAGCGTGGACAATATGACCGTTTCATCACCCATGGTTTTATCCATGCCGATGGGGCACATTTACTGTTCAACATGATCACGCTGTTTTTCTTTGGCAATATTATCGAAAGCTTTTATCGCCAATTCTTTTATGATATGGGCTTTGTACTGTTTTATCTGGGTGGACTGATTGTTGCGATCTTACCCAGCTACCTAAAGCACCGTCATGATGTGCACTGGGCAAGTTTAGGGGCTTCTGGCGCGGTTTCAGCGGTCTTGTTCGCCTATATTTTATTTCAGCCCTGGAACCTGATTTTTGTCTTTTTTATTCCTGTGCCTGCCATTATCTTTGCAGTTTTATATGTTGCTTACAGCATCTGGTCGGGTAAACGAGGTAACAGCAATATTAACCATAGCGCCCATCTCTGGGGAGCGGCATATGGCGTGGTGGTCACCATTCTGCTGGAACCACGGGTGATTGCACATTTTCTCAATCAGCTCACCAAATTACCATTTTAATAAATATTCAGGACTGGCCCCATGTTTGGGGCTTTTCTTCACCGCATCTCATTTCGTCAGATAATTGCATAAAAGCATTTGATACATCAATCGTTAAGCAATTTCAGCTGGAAATGCAATGACCTGATCAATCTTGACCTGATTCATTACCACCATCAATAAACGGTCTATACCTAGCGCAATCCCTGAACATTCAGGCATATTCGGCAAGGCTGCCAGTAAATGCTGATCTGTTGGCATCACTGGCAACCCCTGTTGGGCACGTTCTTTATTATCCGCTTCGAAACGGGAAGCCAGCACATCCGCATCCAGAAGTTCATCATAGGCATTGGCCAGTTCAAGCCCCTCAATATAAACCTCGAAACGCGCTGCGACCAGTTCCCCATCCTCATCCTGTTTGACTTTTGCCAGCGATGCCATTTCAGGTGGAAAATCAGTTAAGAAAACTGGCGCATCAAAGCCCAGACTCGGCTCAACAAAATGGGAAAACAACAGATCCATATAAGCCAAGCGGTCATCTCCCAGATCAAGGTTAAGTCCAACCCGATGAGCTGTGTCTTTGAGTTGCTTCAGTGTTGCCTGCAAGGGATTAATATCCAGACGATCCTGAAAAGCATGTTTATAGCTCAGAATAATGGGACGAATTTCACCAAAGCGATGCATCAGACAGATTTCCAGCAAGTCTGCGGTTTCATGCATCAACGCCTTTAAGTCCAGTCCAGGCCGATACCATTCCAGCATGGTAAATTCACTATTGTGTTTACGTCCATGCTCATCATCACGAAAAACTTTACAGATTTGGTAGATCGGCCCACTGCCACTGGCCAGCAAACGTTTCATGGGAAATTCTGGCGAGGTCTGCAAATATTGAGTATTTAATTTTCCATGTATATGACGCTGCACCTGTACGGAAGCCAAATGAACATCGGTTACACCTGCCTGGGATAAAATAGGTGTTTCCACTTCCAGCACATTGCGCTGGGCAAAAAACTGGCGAATTTTCTGGTACATTTCCGCACGTGCTTTTAAGGCTTCAATGGAACAGGTCGGTTGATAGGTTTTCGTCGCTTGACTCACGCCTTTGGCCCTCCATGTGCAGCCCATTCACGACGCAAAGGATAGTTTTTACGGAGTAAATCAAAAGCTTTCTGCTCTACCTTAGCTGCCTGAACACAGGCACGAAGCTGCTGATCATCTTCAGCAATATTATAAATCTGGATCAAATGTTGCTTTAATGAGGCTTTTAAATCCTGCTGCCCGAAATATTGTTCAACAGTTGGCAACTGACTCTCAAAATGTTTTGATGGTTGATAGCCAAATGTATGACAAAAGGCCTCATAGATCATCTGTGTGCCTCTTGCCTTACCCTCCAGACTATAGCCCGCGATATGTGGCGTTGCCAAAGCCAATCTTTCTAAAAGCTCTTGAGGAATTTCAGGTTCAAACTCAAACACATCCAGCACAACCTGACGTTTGGTCTTTTCAATATCTGCCATCAGTGCTGATTGTTGAATCACTGGACCACGTGCGCTATTTATCAAAATAGCCGAAGGTTTCATTTCAGCCAGTGCAGCTTCATCAAATAAATGCAGTGTTGGATAATCACCAGATGTGGTTAGAGGCACATGAATCGAGATCGCATCAGCCTGTTTTAACAGCTCCTGAAAGGATACATTTTCAATGCCAGCGAGTTGCACATAAGGGTCATAGCCAATTACATTCCAACCCAATAACTGCGCCATCACTGCCAGCCGTTTTCCAACATTACCCAAGCCAACAATCGCTAAAGTAAACGCCTTATTTTTTTCCAATAAATCCATATTTAGATGCAGTAAGGCTGTAATGACATATTCAGCAACTGCCTGCGCATTACAACCTGCCGCATTGCTCCATGCAATATTCTGTTGTTCTAAAGCTGGAATATCGAGATGGTCTGTGCCAATGGTGGCACTACCCACAAATTTAATCTGAGTTTGATCAATTAAATCATGGTTGACCTTTGTCACGGATCGAACCAAAAGTGCATCGGCATCCTGTACATTGGCATGTGTCAGTGCACGCCCTGCCTGATGCTGTATTTCTGCAAATTCCGCAAAGAAATAATCGGTAAATGCCAAATTTTCATCTGCGATAATTTTCATGCAGTGCTTTCCATAAATTAATCTGTGCTTATTATCCTTGGAGTACTGTTCATTGACAATTCATATATATAAAAAAGGAACCGTACCGGGTTTGTCGGAGACTTTTTTATTTAAGTTAGGCCACCTCACCTAACGGGTTAATCTTATCATAGTACAT
>NZ_DDAH01000217.1:1689-3763 GCF_002333245.1 Acinetobacter sp. UBA2063 | reverse complement strand
CAGTGCCCCGACACCTTTGTCTGCCATAATTTTAATTGCTTCAAGTACAGTCGCATTTGGTGAGATTGTAAAAATTGATTGTACTGCTTTATTCTTGATGACTTGAGCAACGATTGTCATTGTTTATCCACCTGTGTTGTATTGTCATTTTCATTTAACTTAACGGTATTTGTTTTAATTGCAAAGTCCTAATTGTGCCACAATGATAACTTTTTCTCATGAATGTTTAAAAAGTCATCACTGTAACAATGGAAACTTTAGGCAGTCGCTACAGATTGATGCTGCATAAAAAAGAAATGCTGCATTTGCTGTGTTGAAAGCTTGAATTTGCGATGTGACGAGTTAAATAAAGCAGGCTCAACTTGTAGGCGGGTTAGGGTTGGCAATAAAGATTCATGAAAATCTTTTGGTGTAATTTTTCGTGGTGTGTAATTTTTCCAATGCGCCTTGGCATAACGATGTGCCTGAACACCGTTCAGCCAGAAAGGAAAGACATGACCGTCGTGATCAGATTTGATTGCCCAGCCTTGATGATATAAACCCCAAAGAACACCGCAATACATTATTGTTTTTAGAATTGAAATCTTAATCATCAACTCACGTGATACTGGTTGAAAGTGGTTAAACCGATACATATTATTAAACTGATCTTATTTAAACTTATGTTTTATTATAAGAAATTTAGATGTCATTTATGTTTAAATAATTCATCTAAATCGTAAGCAAATATTGTATGTATTAAGAAAATGCAAAATAAAGTGATTGATACTTTGATGCGATTAACACTTTGACCTGTGTAAGATAAATGGAATGTGGAGTGAAGAACGGTGATATAGGATAAAAAGATAGGAACGGATTTTGCGCAGGCATTAAAAAACGCCACCTGAGCAGATCAAAGCGATTAAAGCTTTGATGTAGCGCAAGGACGTTTCTTTATGCTTGTAGGGTTGCCATCTTCTGCCAATACTGTGCTTTCAATGAGTCACGTTCGACTCGGAAGCCTTGATAATACAACTCTGCCAAAAATAATGCCGCTTTGCCGTGACCTGCTTTCGCTACTTCTTCAAGCTCTTTCACTGCATCCTGAAAGTTTTTTTGTGATTGAATTGTATTTACCGCATTAGCATATACATGCTCTAGTTCATGGTGTGTAAAGTGTTGAATCATATAATAACTCCTTATTTTAATTATGATTACCGCAAATTCTATTCAAAGAAACTTTACTTTGAATTTAAGCTACTTTAACTTTAAATTGTTAAATTATTATGACAAAATTGATTGAATTGTCAAATATATTGCGTGTCATTTCGTAAATAAAAGCTTACACGATTAAACATTTGTCGCAAATAATTTTAAGTAAAATCAAAGTGAGAATAAGAGAAAAGGAGAACAATATGTCAAATGTAATTGATGGTGTAAGCATTGATGTTCCACCATTAGAGAGCCAGATCATCACTTTGGCTCATCATCATCGTAAATTACTGGATGAAGCCATTTTCCATCAGGAAATTCATCTCGGTGATTATTGCTTGGCCCAGCGCAAGCGTGTCTACGATTTTGCCAGCCATTTAAGCCCTGAACAAAAGGACCGCTTTTTTAAGATTTATGACGGCGAGCTAAAAAATATTGCCGATGATGATGAATTGCACCCAGCCGATGCAGAGAGTGGTGTAGGGATGTTTGCAATTTTTATTACCTTGGTGATCATCGCTTTTATTTTATATTTCGCTTTTGTCCGTACCTTGGTTAATTATTGATAAAGTTTCTGGACGTTCAATAAGTTGTTTCATTGTGACTTATTGAACGTTAGGCTTGTCCTTAATGAACCAGACACATACACTACTTCATAGCTTTGAGGTAAGTTATGTTGTCTTTATTTTCTAAACATCAGGTTTTAAAGTCTCGGTTTGGGACAAAAGTCGATCAATTGTGTAATATTCTGGTCGCGATAATACTTTTTTCAATTTTTATTGTTGTCTATAAAGCTTTACAACGCCCTGTCAATACAATGCAATATCAACAGGTGATTTATTTTTCACAACAAGCCAGCCATCCCAGAACACAGCATATGGCG
>NZ_DDAH01000217.1:0-1503 GCF_002333245.1 Acinetobacter sp. UBA2063 | reverse complement strand
GCTGTTTTAAGACATTCCAGCATTCGCCGCGTAGACTACCTAAAGCTTTTGAATGCCTATCAATTTGAATCAAACCGTATTAAACAATATCCAGCAATGAAACAAGAGGATGAGTAAGTTTTAATCGACTCATTTTTCATTTATAAATGAATGATTTGGCCCAGTCGGGAAAAAGAAAACAATTTGTGCTAGACTGTCAATCTTTTTAAAAAGCTGCTTTATTCTCAAGGAATCGACATGCAACAGCAATCGAATGTGCAAAATAAATTCTTGATAGATGCTGACATCGGTGATGATGATGTCACATTGCCGAGTTTACCTGCTGTCGATATTCCCATTATTGAACCAGTTGTAAAAACCACAGTTGCAACATCTGCACCCACGCCTGTAGAACAACCATCAACGCCAGTCTTTGAGCAGGATGACACAAAATCTGCTGGTTTCTTTGGTCGTATGAAAGATGGCCTGACCAAAACCCGCCGTAGCTTTACTGATGGTATGGTCAATATCCTGATCGGCGGTAAAGAAATTGATGATGAACTGCTGGAAGAGGTCGAAGAGCAGTTACTGGTTGCAGACATTGGTGTTGATGCGACCAAAACCATTATCGCCAATTTGACTGAAAGAACCGCACGTGGTGACCTGATTTATTCACATGCATTGTATAAAGCACTACAGGAAGAACTGGTTGCCTTACTTGCGCCACGCGTAAAGCCCTTACATATTGACCCGAATAAATCGCCTTATGTGATTTTGATGGTGGGTGTCAACGGTGTGGGTAAAACCACGACCATTGGTAAACTTGCCAAGCGTTTGCAGGGTGAGGGCAAGAAAGTCATGCTCGCCGCAGGTGATACGTTCCGTGCAGCAGCGACTGAGCAATTACAGATCTGGGGTGAGCGTAATGACATTCCTGTAGTGGCTCAAGGACATGGTGCTGACAGTGCTTCAGTAATTTTTGATGCATTTGAAAGTGCGCGTGCCAAAGGCATTGATGTACTGATTGCCGACACCGCAGGGCGTTTACAAAATAAGGCCAACCTCATGGAAGAGCTGAAAAAAGTTAAACGTGTTATGCAGAAGATTGACGCAACTGCACCACATGAGATCATGCTGATTGTAGATGCAGGTACAGGCCAAAATGCCATTAATCAGGTTCAACTCTTTGACGAAGCAGTGGGTTTAACTGGTATTACCATTACCAAGCTGGATGGTACAGCCAAAGGTGGTGTGTTATTCAATATCGCAAGCCGTACTCATGTGCCAATTCGCTATATTGGTGTGGGTGAGAAGATTGATGACTTACGTCCTTTCTCGGCTAAGTCTTTCGTTGCAGCGTTGTTTGAGACGGATAAATAGAGAATGTTTGGTCTTTATCATGCATAAAAAACATCCAGCTCTAAGCTGGATGTTTTTTGATTGGGTATTGATTAGATTTTGCAGCTTTTGCTCTTTTGATAGATTTTGATATTTTCTAAATCAGTGATGTGGTTCCGTTAATTA
>NZ_DDAH01000001.1:0-6081 GCF_002333245.1 Acinetobacter sp. UBA2063 | reverse complement strand
CAGCTTTACGTTTCTTTTCTTCGATCGCTTTCTTGTCGGCCTCAGCCTTACGCTTGTCTTCCTCAGCTTTCTTATCTGCTTCCGCCTTACGCTTGTCTTCAGCTAGCTTCTTTTCAGCGTCAGTTTTCTGCTGCTCTACTTTCTGCTGTTCGGCTTTCTTCTTTTCTTCCAGCTTACGTTTTTCTTCAGCAAATCGTTGAGCCTTAGCCTGGTCGTCCTCAACCAGTTCTGGTGGAATATTATCTGAACTTTCCTGCGCCGCAGTTCTACGGGCATTGATTGCAGCGTACTCTTCAGCAGCTTTACGTGCAGCCGCAGCCTCAGCCCCCTGCTGCATTTTCAGGAACTCGGCAGCACGGGCCTCCTGTTCAGCAACCGCCTTTTCACGTGCACGTTTCTGTTCATCCAGCAAACGTTTTTCAGTTTCAACATCCACGGCCAGAGGCTGCAAGGAGACCATCTCCCCCTCCTGCGCTGGCTGGGCTATTTTAGGCTGGGTTTCGGTTTTGGGAATAGGGTGAGTAACTGTAGTCTGGGTCTTATCCTGCTCTATTTCTTCATTACCCTTGAAAAGTAATGCTGCCAACAAAACACCCCCTCCAAGTAGAACAACGCCACCCATCCAGCGTTGCTTGTTATTCATTGACATTGTTCTAAATACTCCCAGATCGCTTCCAAGGTATGAAACGAACCACAGACTAAAATTAGCTGATTGTTATGACATTGTTTCAGCACAGTTTCAAATGCTTGCTGGATACTGCCAAACTCATGGACCTGCTGGCCCTGCAATGCCTCATGCAACTGTCGCATTGCTGCGGCCCTCGGCACATCTAAAGTAGCAATAAACCAGTCTTTTACTGTTGTTTTTAGTAAATCGGTGACAGACGCGATGTCCTTATCTGCCAGCATCGAAAATACTGCGACAACTTCTGTGTACTGTTTATTGTATTTTAAGAATTTTCGCAACTGATTCAATAAAAATTCGACACCGTGTGGGTTATGTCCTGCATCAAAAATAACGGTTTTATCCTGTATCTGGCGAATTTCAAAACGCCCCTGCAAACGTGCCTGCTGAATACCTGTTGCAATGGCCTGCTGTGAAATTTCAATCCCACTCACCAGTACCGCGGCCACGGCAGTGGAGATGTTGTCCAAGGCCAACTGTCCCACGGGAAGCTTTAAGGTTGTGCCAGACGATGCAAATGACCAGCTCTGTCCATCATTATTCAGTTGATAGAAATAATCCCGATTCAGTGTATACAGGCTGGCGTTTGTCTCATCCACCTTATGTTGAATGGCCTGTGGAAGTTGCTGTTGCCCTGCAAAAACAACGGGAATGTCTGGACGGATAATACCCGCCTTTTCAAAGGCAATTTTTTCAATGGTATCACCCAGCCAGTCCACATGATCCAGGCCAATATTGGTGATCACCGCTATATCAGGGTCAATCACGTTGACCACATCAAGGCGACCACCCAGCCCAACCTCAAGCACCCAGACATCACATTGCTGCTGCTTAAAAATAACAAAGGCCGCCAATGTGGTGGCTTCAAAGAAAGAAAGACTTAGACCACACTCACGACGCGCCTGATCAACACACACAAAGGCATCAACCAAACGCTGGTCATCCACCTCATGACCCGCCAGCTTTACCCGTTCATTAAAACGATAAATATGGGGTGACTGATATAACCCGACTTTGTAGCCCTGTGCATTTAGAATCGCTGCCAGCGTGGTTGTGGTTGAGCCTTTGCCATTGGTGCCCGCAACTGTAAACACCTTGGCTTTTGGCTGCATCACGCCCAGCCTTTCAGCAATGGGAATCACCCGCTCCAGCCCTAAATCAATGCCTGTAACATGAACATGGCCCCAATAATCGAGCCATGTTGTGAGTGTATCTGTTGAATGGGGAGCGTCTAGTTTCAAGGTAAGTTCATCAGTTTAGCCACTAGTCTATATACAGTATCACGTAACGCATGACGATGAACAATCTGATCGACCACACCATGATCAAGCAGATATTCCGCACGCTGGAATGGCTCTTCCAGTTTTTCACGTACCGTTTGCTCAATCACCCGTTTACCTGCGAAACCAATCATGGCTTTCGGTTCAGCCAGATGAACATCCCCCAGCATTGCCAAGGAAGCGGTTACACCCCCATAAACTGGATGGGTCAACACCACCAGATAAGGCACGCGTGCTTCTTTCATTTTCTGGATCGCCGCAGAGGTACGTGCCATTTGCATCAGTGACAGCATGCCTTCCTGCATACGTGCACCGCCTGAAGCCGCAAAACACACCAAAGGCTGGTGTAGCTGGATTGCCCGTTCAGCTGCCTGTACAAAGCGGTCACCGACCACAGTACCCATTGAACCGCCCATGAAGTCAAACTCAAAGGCGCATGCCACCAAATCCAGGCCTTTGAGCGAGCCCTGCATCACCACCAGTGCTTCTGATTCACCTGTTTTATCCTGCGCCTCACGCATACGTTCTGGATAAGGCTTGCTATCCACAAACTTTAGCGGGTCTTTGGCACTAAATTCCTGACCAAGCTCTGAGTTGACCTGATCGAAGAACCAGGTCAGGCGATCACGTGCTTTCATACGCAAATGTTCATCGCATTGCGGACACACATAGGCGTTGAATGACATGGCTGTACGCGTCACCAAGGCATGACATTCAGGACATTCAATGGTTGGCTCGGTAAAAGTTGACTTAAAGGTCTGCTGTTCATCCGCAACCTGAATCCCTGGCACTTGACGTTCCGTCCAGGGTGTTGTGGGACTAAGCACTTTCCCTGTTGCTGATTCTGGACTCAATCGTTCTTGACTCATACTAACTCATCGAGCGCGGCTCGAAGCTCCTTCACTTTATTCACCGTCTGTTGCACAGCCTCATCCGCTGGCAATGTCGCAAAAGATTTAACGAAAGCACTTCCCACAATCACGGCATCGGCAACCTGTCCCATCGCTTTTGCAGACGCTGCATCACTGATTCCGAAACCGACACCGACTGGTACACTGGTCTTAGACTTGATTTTTGCAATACGTGCTGCTGCTTCAGCAGTATCCAGTGTTGCCGCACCAGTCACACCTTTTAGTGACACGTAGTAAACAAAGCCACTTGCCTGATTGACCACATGCTGAATACGCTGATCAGTTGAGGTTGGCGCAAGCAGGAAAATCTGATCCATTCCATTTTTTTTAAGAACTTCACCTAATTGCTGAGATGCTTCAGGTGGTAAGTCCACCAGAAGCACGCCATCCACACCACAGTCTTTGGCATAGGCAACGAACTTTTCATAGCCAATCACCTCAACGGGGTTTAAATATCCCATCAATACCACTGGTGTGGTTTGATCCTGCTCACGAAAGGCCTTGACCATATCCAGTGCATCAAGGGTATTGGTTCCACCTGCCAGGGCACGTTCAGCAGCTAAGGCAATTACAGGGCCATCCGCCATTGGGTCTGAGAACGGCAGCCCCAGCTCAATGACATCAACGCCCGCCTCAACCATCTGATGCAGCAATGGAACGGTTACTTGTGGATGCGGGTCACCTGCCATAACATAAGAAACAAGCGCTTTACGTTGCTGAGATTTAAGCTGTTCAAAACGAGTGGCAAGACGTGACATGGGATTATGCTTTCCTTGATTTATATAAATTGAGGAGTTGTTTGTAGTCATACAGAAACACTGCATTGTACCGCTATTTTTTGTTCATTGAACAGGGTTTGGCGCGATTCAACAGCGAATGTTGCTACTTACAACAACCCACATACATTTATCTCTATTTTTGTTTTTTTCTCAATGATCAAAGCTTCCTAATTTGTTTCGCTTACAATTTTAAAAACTGCTTCGGTGTGACACCTGTCCAGCGTTTAAATGCACGCCCAAAGGCACTTTGATCAGCATAATTTAAACGTTCCGCAATTTCTGACAATGATTTGCCCTGTTGTAAATACAATTTACTCTGCTCTAAACGGTATTGATCCAGAATATCCTGAAAGTTCAATTGATAGCTTTTGAGCTGACGCTGCAAGGTACGTTCTGAGCAGTGCAAACGTTTTGCAATATAACTCTGTAGAACTTCCTCTTGCTGCAACAAGCCCTGCTCAATATAACCTTGAATTTTCTGTCTGAACTGCTGTTGCTGTATCTCAAAAGAACTCATGCTATTTAACGATTGCTGAGCCTGATGAGAGAGCACATGATTCAACTGTTGATCCGCGGCAATACTTTTCGCCTGCAAAATCTGATTGGAAAAACGAATTGCATATTGTCCAGCCTGTACCTGAATGGCACAGCCATAAAATTTTTCAAAATGATATAACGCAGTATTCGGCGCATAACCAAATTGAATCATTTGCGGTGGCATTAAAGCATCTTGCACAATTGACTGGGCAATTTTAAAAATCAACGCCAAATTTAGCTCATACATTTCCCGATAATCACTATAAGACGCACTCCAAACAATTTGAATATAATCAGAAAACTGCTGAACATTCAGTTGTTCTAAATTGGTCTGTTTAAAGACTAAAGAATAATAACGTTGTAAAAGCTGTAACGCCTGTTGCAGATCTAAACTGGTTGAAGCCAAATATCCCATTAAACCCAAATCTTGCAAATTGGCATGTTCAGCCAATACTAATGTAATCGGTCGAGGGAAATAAGCTTGTGCAGATTGCAAAAGCAATGCATAACGTTCGACATCAAAATCATGCTCATCTGGATTTTCTAAACAGGCATGAAAAGCTTGCCAAAGTTCAGGTGCAACAACTTTAGACAAATCAATGTTTTCCTGCTGTAGGACACGATTCAACAACCGTAGGTATCCAATAATAATTTTAACTGACATATGCCGATCTCATCCTGATCTGTCGTTATTTGTATAAAACTTGGCTGTAACTGTCAAAACATTTCATCGGACTTTTTCCATACTGAGTTTATGCAAAAGACAAGGAATAGCAAAAATGAATGCACATGTTTCCTATCAGGCTGATCCAATTGTAAGAACAAACCTAGACTTTCACCTCAATGAGGCTCCACGTTTCTGGTTTGGTGGCGATCCATTCCGTACCCGCATGTTTGATGCATTAAGCCTGACATTTCCTGATGGCGAACGCTACTTCATTGAATGTGTACGTTTATTCCGCGACAAGATCAATGATCCTGAGCTACAGGAACGTGTGGCAGACTTTATTCGTCAAGAAGCCCAGCACGGCATTGCCCATGACAAAATGAACCAGATCATGAAAGAACAAGGCATGCCTGTGGATCAGTTCACCAACCGTTTGAAAAAAATATTTAGATTTGAATTGAAGCATCGCTCACCACAATACAATATTGCCATGACGGCCGCGGCTGAACATTTAACCGCCCTGATGGCAGATACATTCTATAGTAAGAAAGAAACATTGGCAGAGGCTGATCCTTTTGTTCGCGCGCTGTTCGCATGGCATGCAATTGAGGAAATGGAACATCGTGATGTGGCTTTTGATGTCATGCAACAGGTCGGTGAAGTACCAGAATTGACTCGCCGTTCCGCCCTTGTCATTACGACCTTATTAATGTTTGGCTTCACACTTTACCGTACCGATGTCATGCTTAAAACAGATGGCTTTAGCTTTAGGCAGCGTCTTGACATGGCACGCAAGGGCTTGCCGTGGTTCTTTGGGCGCAGAGGTATTTTGACGGCAAAAAGATCTCAATATAGTGACTGGTTTAAAAAGGATTTTCATCCAAACCAACATCCGATTATTCGCCAGTATGATGTCTGGATTGATACATTGGCTAAAACCAATGACCCAATCGCTGCGGGCGAGGCTTTTTGGCAAGCTGGTCTATAAAACTCCCGTCATCCCTCTTTAAAAAGAGGGATTTTTTTGATGAGGATTACCATTTTGCGTAATGCTGTTCTAATAATCCATATTCATTGTTCAAAATCACCAGTTCAACATTTTCATGTTCAATTGTGCCACTGATTTTGGCCTGCCACTGATTAAACTGACTACCGATCAAACGTAAGTTAATATTTTCAAAACGACACCAACCTGTTTCAACTAGGGTCTGTTGAGAATTAC
>NZ_DDAH01000216.1:0-4239 GCF_002333245.1 Acinetobacter sp. UBA2063 | reverse complement strand
CGATTGCCAAAAACAGCCAGATCCACCATGTCTGGTCCACAAAAGGCAGACTTTTGCCCATGATTGCAATACCAGCAATCCAGCCCAATAAAATAATTTTTAACATGTGATTTTTTAATTAAGTTTTTGATTTTTCTGAACGCAAAATTAAAGCCCGTTTTCAGGGCTTTAACAAGAGATTAAGCAAAATAAATTATTTTGGATTAATCCATAAACCATCCTGCATATGCAGAATTGAATCGGCTGACTGTGCCAACTGCTCATCATGCGTCACAATCAACATTGCCATATTCAGCTCTTTTTTCAAGTCAGTCAGTAACTCAAAAATGCTCAAGGCTGTTTTACGGTCAAGGTTGCCTGTTGGTTCATCCGCAAGCACTACAGCAGGCTTGGTCACCAAGGCACGGGCTAAAGCCACACGCTGGCGCTCACCTCCTGAAAGCTCACCAGGTTTATGGTCTAAACGATGCGATAAACCGACACGATCAAGCAAGTATTCAGCCTGTTTCTTCACATCCTTAAAGTTACTTTCACGGCGCAACATTAACGGCATTGCCACATTTTCCAGCGCCGAAAACTCAGGCAGTAAATGATGGAACTGATAAACGAAACCCAGATATTGGTTACGCTTATAGCCACGCTCCGCTTCACCTAGATTGTCAAAACGTTGTCCTTGTAAAAAGACCTGTCCCTGTGAGGGTTGTTCCAAACCACCCAACACATGCAGCAGTGTACTTTTACCTGAACCACTCGAACCGACAATAGAGACGAACTCACCCGCGTTCACTTGCAGTGACAAGCCTTTGATCACTTCAACCTTAGTTTTGCCATCATCAAAATGTTTATAGATGTCTTTGGCTTCTAAAACAATCTTACTCATAACGCAACGCCTCGGCTGGTTGAACTTTGGCTGCACGCAATGCAGGGTAAATAGTGGCAAGGAAGCTTAACAATAATGAAACTGTGACAATCACCACCACATCCTGCCATCTGAGATAGGATGGTAGGTAATGCACAAAATAGGCATCAAACAGGTTCAAGCCTAAAGCAGTATTGAACCATGAAATAATATCACTGATGGTCAAGGCCAAGGTCACACCTAAAATTGTCCCTGCAATCGTTCCAATAACCCCAATCACTGTGCCCTGCACCATAAAGATTTTGGTAATCATGGAAGGTGAGGCACCCAGGGTACGCAGGATTGCAATGTCAGATTTTTTATCAGTCACGACCATGACTAACGATGAAACGATGTTAAATGCGGCCACTACAATAATCAGCACCAATAATAAACCGACTAGAGTCTTTTCCATCTGGATCGCATTGAACAAATTGCCATGCGTATAGGTCCAGTTGGATGCATAGAAGTTGCTTGGCAACTGGTTCACAATATCATTGGCCACTCTAGGGGCAGCAAAAATATCATCCAGTTTTAAGCGCACGCCCTGCGCACCATCTGGCAGACGCAACAAGGTTGAGGCATCATTCAGGGCGATATAGCCGACCATTGAATCCACCTCTGCCCCCACACTAAAAATACCCACGACCTTAAAACGTTTAAAACGCGGCACCACACCTGCTGGGGATGGTGTCGCCTCTGGCAGAACCAAAGTCACGTTGTCATTTAGGCCCAAGCCCAGTGCATCAGTCATATCCTTACCAAGGACAATACCGAACTCACCTTTTTTCAATGCATTTAAATCACCAGAAACCATGTGGTTTTGGATGATCGAAACCTTTTTTTCATATTCAGGCTCAATCCCTGTTACCATAATGCCAGCCACTTGTCCCTGGGCAGTCAACATGCCCTGTAACTGGGTAAATGGCGCGACTCCAGTGACATGCGGATGGCGTTCAACTCTTTTTACAAGCTCAGGCCAATCTGTTAGAATTTGAGTAGAAGAAACAGTGGCTTGTGGAACCATTCCCAGAACACGATTTTTTAATTCGCGGTCAAAACCATTCATGACAGATAACACTGTAATGAGGACAGCAACGCCCAAGGTTAAACCAATCATGGAAACCAGAGCGATGAAAGAAATAAAATGATTACTCCGCCGAGCACGAGTGTATCTCAACCCTATATACAGCGAAATTGGTTTAAACATACCATCTAGTCCGAGGTGATTTATTATGGAAAATACACTGCATCATGTTGCTGACGACAAAACTGAACGTCGCACGATGTCCCGTATTGATGCCGTGTTAAGAATCAATTATCAAATCATTCCAATAGATGCTGCCTTGAATGATCCCTATGATTCTCATTTTGTATTGCCTCGCTATTTTCTACTACTTGCTGAATTAGATCAATTTGATCATGCGCTTGGCTACGAATTAGAACAATTAAATGAAAAAGATCAACAAATTGCCCGTATCTTATCCCTTTTTAATCAAAAACTGAACCTGATTACAGGCTCTTTTTATGACAATATCGTGCAGTCGCTATTGCCTGTACCTGAGCAGGTTAATGTTTCTGAACATGGTCTAAGCTTTTTTAGCTCGCAGCCGCTTGCACAAGATGCCTATATCCATATTACTCTGAGCCATCCTGAAAATTTCTTTCATATTGCAGCAATTGCCCAAGTGGCTTATTGCAATGAAACAGAAGAACCACATGAATTTCGTATAGGTGCCTATTTCATCACCCTGCATCCGCAGGACCGTGCCAAGCTGGCTGCCAGTATTCAACAGGCGCAACAGGATGAGCCGAATTAGTCACAATGTGAGATATAACTTATATCTTTAAACGGCGATACAGGCCTAAATCTTTATAGAAATAAAGGAATAGGCCAAACAAAATTACCACAGCACCTACAAATACCTGAGCTGACAATTGCTCATGGTTCAGGTAAGCCCCGATCAATATCGCCAGCATTGGCGTCATCACCGTTGTTAATGACAGTGTGGTCGCCTTTAGGTTCTGCACCAGTTTAAAATAGCAGAACATGGCAATCAGTGAGGCCATAACCACAGTATAAGCAAGTGCCAATAGCGATTTGACTGAGGGCAAATGAGTGGGTGCATACTGCCAAATCCACGGCAAAAGCAAAGCTGCCAACACAGTTGAGACGAGAATTGAACCTGTCGCCTGCGCCATAGGCTGCACATCCGCATTAATCTTTTTCACCAGAAAAATCGAGAGTGAATAGGCAAATACACTGATCAGCATCAGGACAATCCCTATCGGCTGTACATGCTTCTGGCTACCGCTGAGACAGATCAAGGCTAACCCAGCAATTGATGTACCCATGCCCAGCCACTGCAATCCTGCCAGTTTTTGCTGGAAGGCAAAGCGTCCTATAAGTCCCGCCATAATCGGTGCCAACCCAAACATCAATGCGATTAAACCTGAGCTTAAATAGGCGGTGGCGGCATAGGTAAAGATCTGTGAACCAATCAGGCTTAATGAACCTGCGATATAGCTGAATAATGCAATTTTATGCGTGGGAAACTGAATCCTTAACAGCATTAAAATGGTTGCAGCCAGAGGCAAGGCAATAAAAAAGCGTAACACCAATGCCCACATAGGATGCAAATCAGCCACACTCCAGACAATTGCCAACGGTGTGGTTGCCCAGATAAACACCAGCAATCCATAGCTAAGCATGAGATTCATACGTGATGGCATAATGGCAGGCTCAAGAAGAAGCTGTTTTCCGTTTTTGCTTTAAAATGGTCTGGTCCAATGAGCTTGAAAACTCACGTTTATCCCGTTCCGAGATTGGCGGTGGACCGCCTGTCTGCACACCTGCGCCACGCAGTGTGTCCATGAAATCGCGCAAATGCAGACGGGCTTTAACATTCGCAGTAGTATAAATCTCACCACGAGGATGAATGGCAATACCCCCCTTTTCAATTACCTGGGCGGCAAGCGGAATATCCTGCGTAATAACAATGTCATTTTCCTGCATCCGTTCTACAATTTCCTGATCGGCTCGGTCTGCCCCACTCATCACCTGAATTGATTTAATCCGCACCGATGGGGTAATCCCCACATTTTGGTTGGCTACAAAAGTCACTTCCAGTTGGTAACGATCAGAGGCACGTAAAATCACCTCACGCAAAATTTTAGGCAGCGCATCAGCATCCACCCACAATTTAAATGGCAGCACGTTGGATAGGCTCAACAAGGAAAAAATATAGTGTAGCAGATTGCCATGACAGTGGAGTGAACAATACTGCCAATGTTGAGACAGGTATTTTTTTCATCTAAAAATGAATTAAATTCCATAGAAT
>NZ_DDAH01000060.1:0-7445 GCF_002333245.1 Acinetobacter sp. UBA2063 | reverse complement strand
AATTTGTCGTGTACAGAGATGTAATTGTTTTATTTTCCATTTTTAAAAATTACTCATCTGATATATTTATGGAGCAAGCCAATAGAATCTTACGGTTGTATCAATACCCTAAACTATTATTGATTGAACATCATTTTCCAGACGTTAATGGCATCACTGGTCGCTTTGACATCGTGCGCACGGACAATACTGGCACCCTGCTGAATACTCATTAGATGTCCTGCAACACTGCCCACTGCACGTTCTTGTGCAGGTATACCATTTAAGGCTTCACCAATAAAACGCTTACGGGACAAACCTGACAAGATCGGATAGCCCATCTGGTTCAGCTTCCAGAATTCATTTAATAATTGAAAATTCTGTTGAGCATTTTTAGCAAAACCAAAACCAGGATCAAGGATGATATTGTATTTTTTGATTCCCATTTCGAGTGCCTGATCCAAGCGTTGCTCTAACTCATACATCACATCTTCTGTGACATTTGTATATTGATCAAGCTGGTTCATATTGGTTGGTTCACCACGCATATGCATCAATATCACAGGAATATTCAACTCAGCAGCCGTTTCCAATGCTTGCGGACGGGTTAAGGCACGAACATCATTCCAGATATGTGCGCCCGCTTTTACAGCAGCACGAATTACTTCTGGCTGGCTGGTATCTATTGAAATAACAACATCATATTTTGCCAATGCTTCCACCACAGGAATCACACGCTGAATTTCTTCCTCAAGCTCAACAGGTGACGCATTGGGGCGCGTGGATTCTCCACCAATATCAATAATGCTTGCACCCTCTTCTATCATCTGTAAAGCACGTTGAACGGCCTGTTCCTTATGATGATGCTGTCCACCATCACTGAAAGAATCAGGGGTGACATTGAGAATACCCATAATCTGTGGCTGGGATAAATCCAGTATAAAACGACCACAGTGTAACTGGCACTGTGGTAATGGCATCAACTGCATTATCAAAAAACTCTTAACACTTTACGAATCACTTTATTTTAACAAGACTGTCCTAAGAACATTGTTGATTTATTTTCAGCTTGGCTAAAATAAGGACAAAAAAAGAGCCGCTTTTAGCGACTCTTCTTGATTTCAACCATTAGCCCATTGCTGGTAATGGTGGTGGTGTAGATGGACCATCTTTCGGTGGTTCAAATGCAGCCACTGGATTTTCAGGAATATAGACCTTAGGTGGTTGTGGTTCACGACCTTCCATAATGTCACGGATTTGATCACGATCAATCGTTTCCCAATCCATCAGTGCTTTCACCATTGCATGCGCGATATCTTTATTATTTTCCAAGATATTACGTGCAACGGTATATTGCTCATCCAAAATACGACGTACTTCTTCATCTACTTTTTGTTGAGTCGCTTCTGAAATGGTACGACTACCAACATTGCCGAAGAAACCACTCTGGTTTTCGTCCTCATACACCATGACACCAAGCGCATCTGACATACCATATTTGGTGACCATTGCACGTGCCATCTTAGTTGCACGTTCAAAGTCATTGGATGCACCCGTTGACATGCGGTTGATGAAGATTTCTTCCGCAATACGACCACCAAACAGGATTGAAAGTTCATTCAACATCTTGTCTTTATAATGGCTGGTCTGGTCTTGTTCGGGAAGCTGCCAAGTCACGCCCAATGCCCAACCACGTGGCATAATCGTTACCTTATGCACAGGATCTGTACCTGGTAGGATTTCAGCAACAATCGCATGTCCAGCTTCATGGTAGGCCGTTGCGCGACGCTCTTCTTCACGGATCACCATCGACTTACGCTCAGGACCCATGTAGATCTTGTCTTTTGCATCTTCAAAGTCATGCATGTCAACCGTATTTTTATTACGGCGGGCAGCAAACAATGCAGCTTCATTCACCAAATTCGCAAGTTGCGCACCAGAGAAACCAGGCGTACCACGGGCAAGAATCTTAACATCCACACCAGTCACTGAAGGAAGTTTCTTCAAGTGAACATTCAGGATTTGCTCACGACCACGGATGTCTGGCAAGCCAACCATCACCTGACGGTCAAAACGACCTGGACGAAGCAAGGCTTTATCAAGCACATCGACACGGTTGGTTGCGGCAATGACGATCACGCCTTCATTACCCTCAAAACCATCCATCTCAACAAGCATCTGGTTCAGGGTTTGTTCACGCTCATCATGACCACCCCCTGTACCTGAACCACGGTGACGACCCACCGCATCAATCTCATCAATAAAGATGATACATGGTGCATGGCGTTTTGCCTGTTCAAACATATCACGGACACGTGATGCACCCACACCAACAAACATCTCAACAAAGTCAGAACCAGAGATACTGAAGAAAGGAACCTTGGCTTCACCAGCAATGGCTTTTGCCAATAATGTTTTACCTGTACCTGGAGGACCCACCATCAATACACCACGAGGAATGGTTGCACCAAGACGCTTAAATTTAGCAGGGTCTTTCAGGAAATCTACAATTTCAACCACTTCCTGTTTTGCTTCGTCACAGCCTGCAACATCAGCAAATGTGACCTTGATCTGGTCTTCAGACAGCATTTTTGCCTTTGACTTGCCAAAGCTCATCGGACCGTTTTTACCACCAGCACCACCGCCCATATTACGCATGAAGAACATGAACAACAGGATGATCAGTAATACAGGGAAACTCGCAATAAGAAGTTGCATCAAAATGCCCTGGCGTTGTGGTGCTGTGCCCTCAACCACTACATTTTGTTTGTTCAAGCTTGGTAGCAACTCAGTGTCTTCTACTTGTGGGCGAACCGTCTCAAATGAAGAACCATTGGTTTTCTCACCACTGATATTCAATCCATCAATGGTGACCTGTTTAATTTGCCCAGCATTTACCGCTGCAACGAAATCTGAATATTTCATCGCTGCAGGCTTATTGCGGTCACTGACGTTGCTAAAAATCAAAATCAGAACACCGAGTATGATGAGCCACAATACGGCATTCTTGAAGTAATCGCTCAAGGCTTTATTCCCATATCAATCTAATTTGATCATACCTAATCTTGGCTGACCTTCACAAAAACAGCAATGAATTTGCGTTGCAAAAAACTTAAAAGGTACAAAATGCACAATTTTTAACATCTTGGCAAGTACACTTTTTATTGCAATGCCTTTTTACGACCCTGTCCAATCAAAAAAACCTCTTTTGACCGAGCGCGTGACGCCGCAGGTTTGGCTGTTTTTAATACATCAAAACCATCAACCACCTGTTTTCTAAACTCATCAAATCCTGAACCCTGGAACACCTTAACCACAAACTGTCCATTTGGTCCTAAAACTTTCTGAGCAAAATCCAGTGCCAACTCACACAAATAAATTTGGCGTGGCTGGTCGACAGCCCTATTACCTGATGTATTGGGGGCCATATCAGAAATTACAATATCTACCTGACGACCATTTAAAATATTTAACAATTTTTCGAAGACTTCCTCTTCCCTAAAGTCACCCTGTAAAAAGGTCACATCTGGAAGCGCATCCATTGGCAGGATATCGGATGCAATCACCAAACCACTGGCACCGACCAGCTTACCTGCGATCTGTGACCAGCTACCAGGTGCCGCGCCCAGATCGACAACCGTCATACCAGGTTTAATCAGTTTATATTTTTCTTGGATTTCGAGTAACTTATATGCTGCGCGTGCGCGATACCCCTCTTTCTGCGCCTTTTTAACAAAAGGATCATCCAGATGCTCTCTCATCCACGCACGACTGCTTTTCGACAATTTTTGATTGGTAATGCGTGTCGCCATAACTCACTAAATTTCAAAACACTTCTGATTGGTCATTGTACGTGAAAATTACTCTCATTACAGTACGGATGTAGCGTAATCACACGAACTTTTACAGATTTTTTTCGATCAACATCATTGGTTATTTCAACAGTTTTCTGAATATTTATGATCAGTCTGCCTACTGAATCTATCTTAGGTTTGGGATGCAGGCTATACTAGGTCGTTTTTCAAATCAGGTATTTTTAATGGCGGCTTTATCTATCCATGAACGTAAGCGTTTGCGTCTAATTGGTCATGCACTTAACCCAGTTGTAATGGTTGGTAGCCACGGTCTTACAGAAAACGTCATTGAAGAAACGAATCGTGCGCTAAATGACCATGAACTGATTAAGGTGAAAGTTGCGGGTGAAGACCGTGAGGCGCGTGCGGCAGTGATTGATGCCCTTGTTGAGGCGACTGGTGCGGAATCGGTACAGAAAATTGGTAAAATTGTTTTGCTTTATAAAAAGGCAGCCAAACAAAACCAACATCTTTCCAACCTCGTTCGTTTTGCTCACCTCAGTAATAACTAAGCAATGGCAAGTTATGAATTGTCGGCTTTTGATCGCTTTAACGCCATTACGGTGGTTGGGGCGATTGAGCAGCAAACACCAGCAACTGTGAATGTTGGTTTCTGGGTGCGTGACCCAAATCAGTTTCTGATTTATCCCGATCAGGTTTCGGAACATCCCCGCCTTGACTTTTTATGGGAACAGACTTGTTTTGAGATTTTTATTGGTGTGAAAGATGAAGATTTCTATCGTGAAATCAATCTTTCTCCCTCTCAGGCATGGCAGGCCTATCAATTTGAAGAATATCGCTTTCCAGAAAATATGCCACCTATAGCTGCCTATGATATTGAGTTGAACCATTTACAACGTACCCACTATGGCTTAAATGTCAGTGTGGATTTATCCCAGTTTATGCAGCAAAATAAATTGAAATGGGCTGACCTGTATCTTGGTTTAACTGCAGTGTTAAATACCACTCAAGGCATGCATTACTTTGCAATGCAGCATAGCAGCCCTCAGGCCGATTTCCATAACAAACGGGATTGGCTGCATCAGTTTTAACTTTTTTTAATAAGTCTAAAAAACAAAAAAGCGAGAACTCAATTCTCGCTTTTTTATTGACAAGCGATGACTTAGCTTGCACGCACCTTATTCCAGGCTTCAACTGCTTGTTCTTTGGTACGTTTAAAGCTCTCAGTCAAAGTGTCTTTGTGTTTTACTGAAATCTGGCTAATGTCATCTTTCAGTTCTTTGCTGACTTTGCTTAAGTCTTCAACCAAAGCGTTTAACTCAGTTTTCAAGGCATTCTTAAATTCAACCAAGTCTTCTTGAGACAAGTTAAACTGACCCTTGATCACTTCAATACGCTGTAAAATGTCTTGCTTGATTTGTGCAAACTGATTTTGAACAGCATCATTGAGTTCTTTTGCTTCAGCTTCAATTTTTTCCTGAGTTTCAGCAATGACTTCTTTCGCCTGTTCCTGAGTCTCAGCAATCACTTCTTTCGCCTTTGCGGTTTTTTCAGCAACAACCTCTTTCGCCTTTGCCGCTTTCTCAGCTACAACTTCTTTGACTTCTGCCGTCTTTTCCGCCACAGCTTCTTTAGCTTTTGCAGTTTTTTCAACAACATCTTTCACTTCTTCAGTTGCAGGTGCAGTTTTTGACTCAGCCATCTTGATTCCCCTCTATATTGATCGTTGATTTTTTGGCTATATATAAGATAAAGCGCTTTCCACCTAAAGCCCTAAAAAATTGTTAGACAATTTGCATAATATCTCATGATATATTTATAAGAATGACTGATTTTGCAATAGACACCTGTCCATTTAAACTTATAAAAGAAAAACACCAATTCCTGAGTTTAATAGACAAAACACATAGACTTTTCACCTACTCATGCGTATAATGCGCTGTTAAGTTACAAGCGAGCAGACTGGAAGGAGGGGCATGTTTTTAAAGACAGCCTGCCTTTTTTTATGTCTTCTCGCTTTTTTACAGCCCTATTTTTGTGGTTTTAGTTCAGGAGCTTTGGTTTGAGCACCCCCGCCATTTTAGCCCTCGCAGATGGAACGATCTTTAAAGGAACGTCTATCGGTGCATCGGGTAGTACGACTGGTGAAGTCGTTTTTAATACAGCCATGACTGGCTACCAGGAAATTTTGACTGACCCAAGTTATGCGCAACAAATTGTGACGCTGACTTATCCCCATATTGGAAATACAGGCTGTAATAGCGAAGACGTTGAATCTGGTCGCATCCATAAAGTATGGGCGAACGGTTTAATTATTCGTGATCTTCCTTTATTACACAGCAACTTCCGTTCTGAACAATCACTTAGCGAATATCTGGAACAACATAATGTTGTTGCCATCGCTGATATTGATACACGTAAATTGACCCGTATCTTACGTGACAAGGGCGCGTAAAATGGCTGTATCCTTGCTGGCGAAAATATTACAGAAGAAGAAGCCATTGCAAAAGCGCGTGCATTCGGCGGCTTAAATGGCCTGGACCTCGCAAAAGAATGCTGCGATCCTGAAGGTTTTGAATGGACCGAGGGTTCCTGGGCTTTAGGTCAGGGCTTTACCCAACCTGAATTTAAATTTCATGTCGTTGCATACGATTATGGTGTCAAAACCAACATCTTACGTATGCTGACAGACCGTGGTTGTAAATTAACAGTTGTTCCTGCACAAACTCCTGCTGAAAAAGTGCTTGCCTTGAATCCAGATGGCGTGTTCTTGTCAAATGGTCCTGGTGATCCAGCAGCATGTGACTATGCCATTGAAGCAGTAAAAACGATTGTTGAAACTACGACTTTACCTGTATTTGGTATTTGTTTAGGTCACCAGATTTTGGCGCTCGCTTCTGGCGCGAAAACCATGAAAATGAATCATGGACATCATGGTGCGAACCATCCTGTACAAAATCTTGACCCTCTCAGCGAACATCACGGTACAGTGATGATCACTTCGCAGAACCACGGCTTTGCTGTCGATGAAAGTACTTTACCTGCAAACTTAAAGGTGACACATCGTTCACTGTTTGATGGTACAAACCAAGGTATCCATCGTACTGACAAACCAGCATTCAGCTTCCAGGGTCACCCTGAAGCCAGCCCTGGTCCACATGACTGTGCGCCATTGTTCGATCATTTTATTCACTTGATTGAGCAGGCTAAAAAATGATGTTTAAGATGAATATTGCGACTACTCGAAGCATAGCTTCTCGTCTTGCGTTCGGACGGAGCTTCGCTCCGCTTTACCCTCACTCAGGAGCGAATAATGCCTAAACGTACGGATATTAAAAGCATCTTAATTATTGGTGCTGGTCCTATTGTCATTGGTCAGGCGTGTGAGTTTGACTACTCAGGTGCGCAAGCATGTAAGGCGCTTCGTGAAGAAGGCTACCGTGTTATTTTGGTCAACTCGAATCCAGCGACCATCATGACTGACCCTTCAATGGCGGATGCAACCTATATCGAGCCAATCACCTGGCAGACAGTTGCACAGATCATTGAAAAAGAACGTCCAGATGCGGTTCTCCCAACGATGGGCGGTCAAACAGCATTAAACTGCGCACTTGCACTGGATGCCAACGGTATTTTAGAAAAATACAATGT
>NZ_DDAH01000039.1:5761-6822 GCF_002333245.1 Acinetobacter sp. UBA2063 | reverse complement strand
TAATAAACTTAAAGATGATTTGCCAAGGGGTTGCACCCATTGCCTGAGCTGATTCAATAATTCCTTCATTCACTTCAAGCAGAGAAGTTTCAATTAGACGGCCTAGGTATGGACCCACATAGATGGTTAAAGGCACAATTGCAGCCCATGTCCCAATGGATGTTCCCACCAGTAGTTTGGTTAGTGGAATCACCGCGATCAATAAAATGATAAATGGGAGTGAACGCAGGGCATTGACAATAGGATTCAGGAAATAGTAAATCGCCCGATTTTGTAGAATGCCACCTGTACGGGTAACCACCAGCGTAATGCCCTGAATCAATCCCCAGATACAGCCAAACAGTAATGAGAAGAAAACCATTTGAAAGGTTTCCTGCAAGGCTGTCACAAACTGGTCAATGCTAAGGGCACTATGCCAAAAAGGTGCTGTGACGTCAGTTAGCCATTGTACAATTAAATCTCTCATTGGCTGACTCCAGACTGTTCAACTTTAACGCCATGCTGCTCCAGAAATTGGATTGCTTGCCGAATAAGACTTTCATCACCGAGCAGTTGAATAAACATTTGCCCAATCACAGTACCATTGATTTCAGTCATATTGGCAAAGAGAATATTTAAACTGATATCAAACTGTTTGATGACTGCCTGAATTACCGTTTCCTGTGCAGATGTACCCAGAAACTGCAAACTATAAATACTATTGTGATGTCTGTGTTCAAGGTTGTTTAAGATATTTACTGGCAACTGTTGCTGTAATACCGTTTGAATAAAAGTTTTTGTGGTGGGGTGTTGTGGCTGACTAAAAATGTCCAGCGTAGGCCCTGTTTCAATCACCTTGCCAGCTTCCATCACGGCCACATAATCACAAACAGTCTCAATCACGTCCATTTCATGGGTGACCATCACAATGGTGATGTTTTGTTCCCGATTGATCTTCTTTAACAGTGCCAGCACGGATTGGGTGGTTTGTGGGTCAAGTGCGGAAGTCGCTTCATCACACAGCAGAATTTTTGGGTGATTGGCAAGCGCACGCGCAATCCCTACACGCTGTTTTTGTCCAC
>NZ_DDAH01000039.1:0-5646 GCF_002333245.1 Acinetobacter sp. UBA2063 | reverse complement strand
CGTTGTTTTTGTCCACCTGAAAGTTCGTCAGGGTAGGCATCTTTTTTATGTTTGAGATCAATAAAATCTAGCAGTTCAGCTAAACGTTTCTCTCGTTCCGCCTTGCTGTGACCAAGTAGCCTAAGTGGCATTTCAATGTTTTCAGACACCGTTTTGGTTTGTAATAAATTGAAGTGCTGAAAAATCATGCCAATATTTGCACGTTCTTGACGAAGAGTGCGTGCATCCATTGCAGTAAAATCTTTTTGATTGATGATGACCTGCCCTTCGGATGGGCGTTCAAGCAAGTTAATCAGTCGGATTAAGGTACTTTTACCTGCACCACTATAGCCAATAATGCCAAAGATACTTCCCGCTGGAATCTCTAAATTGATTTGATCCAGCGCGTTGATCGTTTGACCTTTTAGCTGATAGCGTTTTGAAATATTTTTAAATTGGATCATGTTCGTCAATACTAGGCAAAAAAGAAAAACAGGCAAAATTATTTTGCCTGTTTTATTGAGACGATTATATTACGGATTTGCTTCTGTGAGATAGCTTATCGGTTTGTTTACGTCAACTTTAGTGCCCGCAAAGTGTTCCTGTACATATTGCTTGACTGCTTCGGTATGATAAAGCGCGCCGACTTTTTGCAATACTGGATCATCTTTACGAGATTCAGCCGTTGCTAAAACATTGACATTCAATTTAGTGCTTTGATTAATTGGTTCGTAATAGATTGCATCTTTAAGAACGTTCAAACCACCTTCCATCGCAAGGGTGTTACCTAACAAGATTGCATCAACCTCGTCTTTTACACGTACAGCAGTTGCCATCTGAATCGGCTTGATTACAATTTTCTTGCTGTTTTCAATGATGTCGGCAGGCGTACCTTTCACTGGGTCAAAGTCAGGTTTTAACTTGATCAAGCCAGCGCTTTGTAAAAGTAATAATGCACGGGATTCATTGGCACCATCATTTGGAATGGCAATGGTTGCACCCTGGGCAAACTCTTCAACTTTCTTCACCTTGTTTGAATAAATCCCCATAGGTTCTAAATAAGTGGTTGAAACAGGCGCGATCTTGTCTTTGTTGGCTGCGTTGAAAGCAACCAGATAAGCATAAGACTGGAATGCGTTGAGATCAACTTCCTTATTGGCAACCGCGGTGTTCATTGCCACATAATCCGTGAAGTTTTTCACTTCCAGTTTAATACCTGCAGCCTTGGTTTCTGGCAGGCTGGCAATATGGCGCCAAATATCAGCGTCTGAACCTGTAGATGCGATAACAACAGTCTGGAGGCCCGCAGCATCATTTTTTTGTTCACTCGATGCGGTATCTGGCTGTTTACTGCATGCTGCAAGTAGTAGCACAGATACACTTAAAAAAAGGCTAATCAGCTTTTTCATGTATAAATCCTAATCGGAACAATGCCGAGAACATTATGATTTCTCAAGCATCAATCATTGCAATGGGTTTGTATGTTGCAAATTGGCATCCTCATTCAACAATCATATGAATTGTTTTTAATTTCTAATCCAGAAGACTGTTTGCAACAACACAAGAAATAGATGAATATTCAAATTCCAGTTGGTCTATCCCGTGTCTGGAAAATCTCTATCCAATTATTCCTTAAATTAAATTGGGAGCTGAATACAATAGAATATTGATGTTTTATTTTATTAAATGATTGAAAATAATCATGAATAATCTAAAACAACAATTGAGCTGTATTCAAGATTTTAGCAATCATAGCAATAATTTACCAACTGATACAGGGGCGGTATTTGTGTTTGGATATATAAGCATATGATTATTTGAGGGAAATTTTGTTGAAAGTAAATATAAACTGATGATAGTTTTATAAATTTTTTTAAATGTGGGGTTGAGTGATTTACGGGAAAATAAATATATGTTTTTCTGAATTTTATATTTAAGTAATGAATATAGAAGTTTGATTTATTGCCTATTAAAGAATAAAAAAGCTTTCCAAGGAAAGCTTTTTTATCAATTAGATTGGCTTATTCTGCCTTTTCACGCGCAATGGCACGGTAACCAATATCGCTACGGTATTGCATACCCGTAAATGTCACTTGACCACACACTTCTAAAGCATTGATCTGGGCTTCAAGTACTGTATCACCTAACGCTGTTACACAAAGAACGCGACCTCCAGCCGTTATGATATGGCCATCTTCAGTGGTAGCTGTACCTGCATGGAAGATCTTAGTATCTTCAGGAGATTGTCCGATACCAGAAATCACATCGCCTTTACGGACTGTATCAGGGTATCCTTCAGCTGCAAGTACAATACCGATGGATTTACGTTCATCCCACTCAGCTTCTTTTGGAAGATTGCCCGCAATACCTGCTTCAACCAAATCTACTAAAGATGATTTTAAACGCATCATAATCGGTTGTGTTTCTGGATCACCGAAACGACAGTTGAATTCAATAACGCGTGGTTGACCTTGTTCATCAATCATTAAGCCAGCATATAAGAAACCTGTGTAAACATGACCATCAGCTGCCATACCATCAACGGTAGGGCGCATGACTTCATTCATTACACGTTCAAATACTTCTGGTGTAACAACTGGAGCAGGAGAGTAAGCACCCATACCACCAGTATTTGGCCCTTGGTCACCTTCAAAAATACGTTTATGGTCTTGTGAAGTTGCCATCGGTAAAATGTTGTTGCCATCAATCATGCAAATGAAGCTAGCTTCTTCACCATCAAGGAATTGTTCAATGACAACACGTGAACCAGCATCACCAAACTTGTTGCCTGCAAGCATATCGTCTATTGCAGCAAAAGCTTCTTCGTTGGTCATTGCAACGATTACACCTTTACCTGCCGCTAAGCCATCGGCCTTGATCACGATTGGTGCGCCATGCTGTTCGATATAAGCTTTTGCAGCGTTCACTTCGGTAAAGACGTCATAAAATGCGGTTGGGATGTCATGGCGCTTCAGGAAATGTTTAGCGAATGCTTTAGAACCTTCAAGCTGTGCAGCGTACTGAGTCGGTCCCCAGATTTTTAAACCTGCTTCACGTGCTGCATCAACCACGCCATTTACTAAAGGTGCTTCAGGACCAACAATCACCAATGCCACATCATTTGCCTTTGCAAATTCGATAATGGCAGGATTATTTAAAATATCGATATCAACGTTTTGACACTTATCTTCGGTTGCTGTGCCTGCATTACCCGGCGCAACAAAAACTTGTGTTACTTTTGCATCTTGTGCGATTTTCCATGCAAGTGCATGTTCACGGCCACCGCTGCCCAAAACTAAAATATTCATTTTAAAGTTATTCCCTTTTTCAGTATTTAAGAATATACCTGTTAAAAATAAAAAAGTCCCTCTTTGAGCAAGAGGGACTTCAGGGATATATTAATGACGGAAGTGACGCATACCCGTAAACACCATTGCAATACCTGCCTCGTCAGCAGCGGCGATAGTTTCTTCGTCACGCATTGAACCACCTGGCTGGATAATACATTTAATGCCAGCTTTAGCCGCATTATCAATACCATCACGGAATGGGAAGAATGCATCAGATGCCATGACCGCACCTTCAACCACTAAGCCAGCATGTTCAGCTTTGATCGCAGCAATACGAGCAGAGTTCACGCGGCTCATCTGACCTGCACCTACACCAATGGTTTGACGGTTTTTGGCATAAACAATTGCGTTTGATTTCACATATTTTGCAACTTTCCATGCAAAGATGAGATCATCAATTTCCTGTTCAGTTGGCGCGCGTTTAGTCACAACCTTAAGGTCATCTTTGGTGATCATGCCCAAGTCTTGATCTTGCACCAGTAAACCGCCGTTCACGCGTTTATAGTCAAGTTGAGCGGTACGTGCATCAATGGCTGGAAGTTCACCACACACCATGACACGAACATTCTTTTTCGCACCAGTAACTTCAAGTACACCGTCAGCAATGCTTGGTGCAATAATCACTTCAACGAATTGGCGATCTACAATTGCCTGAGCCGTTGCAACATCAAGCTCACGGTTGAATGCAATGATGCCACCAAACGCAGATTCAGGATCAGTTGCATAAGCAAGATCATAAGCCGCATGGATACCATCTAATGAAACTGCAACGCCACATGGGTTTGCATGTTTAACGATGACACAAGCAGGTTTTGCAAATGATTTAACACACTCAAGTGCCGCATCTGTATCTGCAATATTGTTATAAGACAATTCTTTGCCTTGTAATTGTTTGGCAGTTGAAACTGATGCTTCTTTAGCATTTGCTTCAACATAGAATGCTGCATTTTGATGAGGGTTCTCACCATAACGCAAATCTTGAGCTTTATTGAGTTGGGTGTTGAACGTGCGAGGGAATAAATCTGCTTCACCTTCAGCCTTGCCAACACGTGCTCCTAAATAAGATGCAATCATGCCATCATATTGTGCTGTGTGCTCAAACGCTTTTACCGCTAAGTCGAAACGAGTCGCGTAAGAAAGTGCACCATTATCTTTTAATTCAGCAACGACTAAATCATAGTCAGAAGCATTTACAATAATACCCACAGAAGCATGGTTCTTCGCTGCTGCACGCACCATTGTTGGACCGCCGATATCGATATTTTCAATCGCATCTGCAAGAGAGCAGTTTGGTTTAGCAACTGTAGCTGCAAATGGATAAAGGTTTACTACGACAAGATCAATTGCATCGATATTGTGTTCTTGCATCACAGCTTCGTCTAGACCGCGACGCGCCAAGATACCACCATGAATTTTTGGATGTAGTGTCTTAACACGACCATCCATCATTTCAGGAAAACCTGTATGTTCAGAAACTTCTACTACAGCGATATTGTTGTCTTTAAGCAACTTATAAGTACCGCCCGTAGATAAGATTTCTACCCCTAATCCAGCAAGGTTTTGAGCAAATTCAACGATTCCAGTTTTGTCGGAAACAGAGATTAAAGCACGTTTGATAGTCATGATTCTAGTCAACAGTTTGAAGTCTACAGATTAAAACAAAGGCAAAAAAAATGCCCACGAGAACGTGAGCATTTTATCAATTATTCACTCATTAAACCGTGAGCTTTTAACTTTTTACGTAAAGTTCCGCGGTTAAGGCCTAAAATCTCAGCAGCGCGCGTTTGATTGCCACGAGTGTATTCTAAGACCACAGATAAAAGAGGTTTCTCCATTTCTGCCAGCACCATGTCATATACCTGAGATGGTTGCTCACCTTGCAATTGTGCAAAATAATGACGAACTGCGCGATCTACGTGGATGCGAAGAGCGACATCAGATTGAGCCGTAAAAATAGGAGATTTGCTATTCATGCGTGTTAATCCGAAAAATCAAAATATCACTTGGATAAAGTGATAGGTAAATGTGGTCTAAATTACTGAGTCCTGTTTTAGATCCTAAAACAGTGACTCTAAAACAAAAGGACTATTAGCTTGCCACAAATCCTCGAATTGTGTAAAAAATAAGCGTAACAATAGTTAAATATTTGTTACCGCCTACTTTCAAAAACAAAAAAACCAACAATGCGCTTATTGGGTAAAAGCACAGTTCGTTTAACGATTTTATTGTCTGTAAATTACGAGGAGTAAGTGGGTCAAAGCATTCGTGGCGCGTATCATACCACTGTCAGCGAAAAAGTGAGCAAATTAACTGCACT
>NZ_DDAH01000089.1:0-3661 GCF_002333245.1 Acinetobacter sp. UBA2063 | reverse complement strand
AATTAAGCCGACTTCGCCAGGGTTTGCTCTAGGATCGCAACACACAGTTGATCAAAACCATAGCCCACCGCCTGGGCCGCCTTAGGCACCAAAGAGTGGCTGGTCATGCCTGGTACGGTATTCACCTCCAGCAACCAGAAGTTTCCATCCTGGTCTTGCATGGCATCAATACGTCCCCAGCCCTCTGCACCAACCGCCTGAAACGCGCGCAGACAAAGCGCCTGTAGGCTTTTCTCCTCAGCCTCGCTTAAACCGCAAGGAATCCCATACTGCACATCATCACGCTGATATTTCGCCTCATAGTCATAAAAGGCAACATCTGCTGGCGGCTGCAAGCGAATCACGGGCAATGGCTGACCATTCAGGAATGAAATGGTAAATTCACGGCCTGTAATCCATTTTTCGGCCATCACCACCGCATCATGCTGTGTGGCTTTTTCAATTGCGTTGGCAAAATCCTCTGCTTTCTCAACCTTGCTCATACCGACACTTGAGCCTTCATGCACAGGCTTGATAATCACAGGCAGGCCTAAATCCGCGATCACCGCATCTAAGTCAGAATCCTTGGTGACGATGCGATAAGGCGCGGTTGGCAAGTCACTGCCCTGCCAGATCTGCTTGGTCTTGACCTTGTCCATGCCAATTGCGGAGCCCTGTACGCCAGTCCCCGTATATGGAATGTTTAGCCATTCTAGAACACCCTGAATCTGGCCATCCTCACCGCCACGGCCATGCAGCACAATAAAGGCACGGTCATAGCCAACCAGTTCCGTCACGCTACGATCCTGCGGGTCAAATGCCTCTGCCTGTACACCCGAACGCAGTAGCGCCTCTAAAACAGCCTGACCACTATCCAGTGACACAGCACGTTCAGCTGATTTCCCACCAAACAACACGGCAACTTTGCCGAATTTTGCAGCATTTGACACGTTTATATCCTTAAAACTGTAAAACTTTTAATATTCATAACACACATTATTTGGCATACAGGCGATGCTGGGCCAATTCTACCGAAATTGCGCCCACGTTACCCGCGCCTTGTGTTAATAACAGGTCATTTGCTTGTAACACTTTTTGTAAAACATTTGGCAAATTACCTTCAACGGGATCAACCAAAATCGGTTCAACTTCACCACGTAAACGAATACTGCGTGCTAAAGCACGGCTATCCGCACCCACAATCGGTTTTTCACCCGCTGGATAGACTTCCAGTAATAACAGTTGATCCACTTGCGATAACACATCGACAAAATCATCGAAACAGTCACGGGTACGGCTGAAACGGTGTGGCTGGAACATCATCACCAAGCGACGGTCTGGGTGGCTGGCACGGGCCGCCTTAATGGTTGCTTCAACCTCTTTTGGATGGTGGCCATAGTCATCCACCAACTTCACCAAACCCTCGCCAACTTCAAACTCACCCTGAACCTGGAAGCGACGGCCGACACCGCTAAAGCCCTCCAATGCGCGACAAATCGCTCCATCAGAAACGCCCTCATCAGTTGCCACACCAATAGCCGCCAATGCATTCAGGACATTATGCAGACCTGGCTGGTTGATGGTGACACGCAATGGCTCACGGTCTTTACGCAACACAGTAAAGTGCGACTGCATGCCATCCTGCACCACCTCAACCGCACGAATATCATTATCCTCACCAAAACCGTAGGTCAGGATTGGACGGCCAATACGCGGCAGAATCTCACGGATATTGGCATCATCACCACAGACCACCGCCAAGCCATAGAACGGCAGGTTATGCAAAAACTGGATGAACGTATCCTTTAACTTGTCAAAGCTACCCTCATAGGTATCCATGTGGTCGGCATCAATATTGGTGACAATCGCCGCCATTGGCTGTAAATACAGGAATGATGCATCCGACTCATCGGCTTCCGCCACAATAAAACGGCTTTCGCCCAGTGCCGCATTAACCCCTGTACTGTTTAGCAAACCGCCAATCACATAGGTTGGATCAAGGTTTTCCTCAGCCAGCATGGTGGTCAACAAGCTGGTGGTGGTGGTTTTACCATGTGTACCCGCAACCGCGATGCCATGACGGTAACGCATCAGTTCACCCAGCATTTCCGCACGGCGCACAATCGGGGTGCGTTGCTCAATGGCCGCCTTGATCTCTGGATTTTCAGGGTCGATTGCCGTTGAAACCACTAATACATTGGCATTCTTAATATTGTCGGCTGAATGCCCAATATAAACCTTGATGCCATTTGCTTCGAGATGCGTGGTGGTTTTGGATTCCTTAATGTCCGAACCCGAAATTTTATAGCCCTGATTTTTTAGGACTTCGGCAATACCACACATCCCTGCACCACCAATACCAACAAAGTGGATATGTTTAATACGGCGCATTTCTGGCACTTTAATCAGCTTTTTGGATTGGTTTGGATTTGTAGGAGACATAGATAAACTCGAATTACAATTTTTTAATCAGATCAACCACATGCTGAGTTGCATTCGGTTGTGCTTGTTGGCGTGCTTTAATTGCCATTTCAGACAGTAGTTGGCGATTTAATAATGTGGCTAACAATTCATCTAAAACAGCGGGTGTCATGTCTGCTTGTTGACAAATCTTCGCAGCGCCGACATTTGCTAAAAATTTCGCATTTGCAGTCTGGTGATCATCCACTGCGATAGGTAGCGGAACAAACACCGCAGCAAGACCTGCAGTTGCGACTTCTGTAACCGTTAATGCGCCAGCACGGCAAATAATTAAATCAGCATCACTGTAGGCTTTTGCCATATCATGAATAAATGGCTCAATCTGCACCTGTAGGCTTTTAGGCGCATCATGGTAGCGAACACGGGTTAAATCCTGCTGGTTCTGCCCACATTGGTGAAACACCTTTAAAGGAATATTCACCTTGCTTAACGCCTCAGGCAAACGCTCATTTAAAGCCTGCGCACCCAGAGACCCTCCGACAATCAGAACACTAAGGGGCTGCTGCTCCTGTTCACGGGTCTGATAACGCCATGATGGATTCAAAATCGCAGTAATCTCAGCACGCACAGGATTGCCTGTGGTCACCACTTTATCACTCGTTGGGAAAGTATTTGGAAAAGCCTGACAAACTGTTGTTGCGATACGAGCCAATTGCGTATTGGTAAATCCCGCAATGGCATTTTGCTCGTGAATCAGGATCGGAATCCCTAAGATACGTGCAGCCAAACCACCTGGTCCAGCCACATAGCCACCAAAGCCCGCCACCGCATCAACCTTGAGCTGCCGCATATAGCGCATCGCGCTCAGGGTCGCCTTGAGAATCTTGAAAGGTGCACTGAGTTTACGCAACAGGCCATTGCCACGCACACCCTGAATGTCAATTTGATAAATTGGAATATTTTGGTCTTTGAGTAACCGATTTTCCATACCTGTAGGCGTCGCAAGCCACGACACCTGACAGCCTTCCTGTTGAAGTTGTTTTGCAACAGCCAGTGCTGGAAAAACATGCCCACCTGTACCAGCGGCCATCATCATGACATGTTTGGGTTTGTTCTGCGGTGAATTGGTCACGGTCTAATTCTTCAACTCAAAAAAGAAAGTTATCGTCTATTGTTTTCGGAAGTTATTTTAATCGTAAAGCTTCATTCACGAAAAGCGAATTTCACCTGTTTACAACAGAAAGCCCCGCTTTTTTCAATT
>NZ_DDAH01000084.1:476-3746 GCF_002333245.1 Acinetobacter sp. UBA2063 | reverse complement strand
CCTAAAGCTGTTGCAAAAAAATATATTGAGTTAGCAGGTGGGGAGAGCAATGCGTTGAAAAATGCGCAGGATGCTTATGCTCAAGCTGACTATAGATGGGCTGCCGAGATTTTAAAACATATTGTGTTGAATAATCCTCAAAACCAACAAGCAAAAGACTTATTGGCGAATACTTATCGTCAATTGGGCTATGCTGCTGAGGCTTCAACTTGGCGTAATTTCTTTTTGGTGGGCGCTCAAGAGCTACAAAATAATGTACCCCTACAAAATACATCTGATCCGAGTGATTTATTGATTCACACGCCAACTGAAAGATTTCTTGAAGCCATGGCGACAAATTTAGATGTGGAAAATTTAAAAAATGAAAACCAGTGTATCAATCTGGTTTTGTCGGATACCCAAGAGAATTTTTCATTATGGGTTGAAAACTCAGTCATGCAGTTTAAGCGTTATGATGAAAGTAAAGATTTGGCATTGGATTGCCCTACATTAACCTTAACCAAGCCCTTATATCTAAAAATGATTACAGGTCAAATAGAAGGGGTAAAAGTCCTGCTTTCTAAAGACAGTAAAGTCAAAGGTAATCCACTGAAAATTGGAAAATTCTTTGCAATGTTTAAACGTCCAGATTCAATTTTCCCGATTGTGACTCGACCAAATGGCTAAGCTCAAATAAGTAAAGTCGAAACTTAAATTAATAGATCCAAAGAAATGGGTGAAATTATCAACTTGGTTCTCCCAATCTTATAACAGGAATACAAGAAATTATTTCTTGTATTCCTCTTTAAAATTAAAAGTAAGCTATATGTATTTTAACTCTATTGATACTTTATTAAATGGTTTTTGAATTTTTATACTTTATTTTCGATGGAGATATTTTTATTAGTAGCTTGTTTAAAAAAGATTTGTTTATTTTTCTATTAATTGCTTCTAAATAATAACTTCAATATTTTTGTGGTTAAAAGGCAAGGGGGTATTATGATGTGTTTTTTATTGAAAATAAGCTTTTATATTAGGTTAACTTGATTGCACTATTTGATGATTATATTGAGTAAATATATAGGTCATGATGATCATATCAATATCCGATAGTTTAAGAGCTCAATATTTGTTTTGCCAAGCTTATATTTTTATAGAGTCAGCATCATTAAGTTGATACAAGACGAGCGGGATCAACTAGAACATTTAGCCAAACATGCAAAGCATTGGCGAGAAAGGCAACGCTCACAAACCATATTGTGGTTGTCACAAGGTAAAACAGTGAAAGAAATTGCCGTATTACATGGTGTAAAGGAAGAAACAATTCGTACTCACCGCAGAAACTGGCGACACCATAAAATAGAAGCGATTTGGGAGGGTAAGCGTTCTGGACATCCACGAATATTACAAGCTGTACATCAGGCACAGATTTTATCGTGGATTGATAGCGACACTTTAAACTCAGAACAAATCAGACAGCGATTATATGAACAATATCAAATCGAAATTTGTCAGGAAACGCTAAGACGATTCCTCAGAGCATCAGGTATCGTTTATAAACGAACACGCCACAGTGAACCGTACCGGGTTTGTCGGAGAGTCAATATTCTGAGAGACTATCCCGATGACAAAACCAAACTATACCCCCGAAATTAGAGAAAGAGCGGTTCAATTACTAATTGAATCTGAAAAAGATTATCCTTCTACTTGGGCAGCAATCACAGCTATTGCTCCTAAAATCGGTTGTACTCCTGAAACATTGCGTGTTTGGTATTTAAAGCATCTGGATCAACTAAATCCTGCCAAAGTACAACAGATATCTGACCAAGAAAAAATGAAGCAAATGGAACGTGAAATTAAAGAATTAAAACGTGCCAATGAAATTCTACGCAAAGCAGCCGCTTTTTTCGCCCAGGCGGAGCTCGACCGCCCACACAAATAATGGTGGATTTTATCCATAACAATAAAGATCGATATGGTGTTGAAGTGATGTGTGCTTAAAAAACAGGAGGGTTTAACTTGGTAAGCTATACATACTCATTAGGAGTTTACCATGAGCAAGAAACAGAAGACTTACACCGCAGAATTTAAAGCTGAAGCCATCAAATTAATTGAAGCCAATCAAGGCAATGTCTCGGAAACAGCTAGACAACTTAGCATTTCAATGCAAACTCTTTCAAATTGGAATACCAAAGCAAAGGCTGGAACTTTAGCAGGCACAAAACAGTATTCGCCCGATCTAAACGCCTTACTCGAAGAAAATAAGAAGCTTAAACAACAGCTCAAAACAGCTGAAATGGAACGTGAATTTTTAAAAAAGGCAGCAGCGTACTTTGCAAAAGAAAGTCAGTGAGGTACGCCTATATGAAATCGCAAAGCCACTTATTTCCGATTATTTTAATGGCTCGATTACTTCGTGTATCCGTTTCTCGCTTTTATGATTGGCTAAAGCGAGGCATGAGTAAAAGATCAATTCAGCGAAATCAGCAGACAATTTTGGTCAAAATAGCCCATGAAGAAACCAAACAAAGCTATGGCTATGTTCGATTAACCAAGCATTTACAAGCACAAGGTATCAAAATAAGTATGTATGCTGTGCGCCAAATAAAAAAATCAAATCAGTTGTATTGTAAGCGCCATAAGCGTTTCAAAAGAACCACGAACAGTGATCACAACCGTTCTATTTATGACAATTTACTCAAGCAACAGTTTTCAATGACGAAGCCTAATCTTGCGTGGTCGAGTGACATTACCTACATTTGGGCGGCTGAGGGCTGGTTGTACTTGGCAGCTGTCAAAGATCTTTACACGAAACAGGTTGTTGGCTATAGCTTAAATGAGCGCATGACAGCCAAGCTTGTTTGTGATGCATTGAATATGGCTATTCGCAATCAGAAACCTGCTAAAGATCTCATTGTACATTCAGACAGAGGCAGCCAATATTGCAGTAATGAATATCGAAACTTACTTGAGAAATTTGATTTTCAGGGTTCAATGAGCAAAAAAGGCGACTGCTTTGATAATGCACCGATAGAGAGTTTCTGGGGCATACTCAAAAATGAACTTGTCCATCATCGCAACTACAAAACAAGGGAAGAAGCCAAAGCGGATATTACAAAATATATAGAGTAAAGAAAGTCGAAATATAGATTTGATCATCAAACAGAACTGAATTGCTGTATCAGAATAGGTTTGATTTCTTCCATGTTTAGCTTTTGGCTGAGCATACCATTGGGTCTGGGGATCGAATCAAATTGAAATATTTTCTCGCTTGATTAAAGCTTGGTTATA
>NZ_DDAH01000084.1:0-275 GCF_002333245.1 Acinetobacter sp. UBA2063 | reverse complement strand
CTTGATTAAAGCTTGGTTATAAGATGACCAATTCGTTGGGCGATAGATTTTGGATGCAGGCTTCTTCATTTGGAAATTATATTGCTGATGAAGCCTTAAAGAATAGCTTGGTGCAACAAAGCTATTAAGAGATAAAGAAAAGTTTTACTGGTTTTGTTATTGATAAGTATAAATGAAAATATGTTGTTACATAAAAAAACAACACCAATTTAGCTCCAATTATTCATTAGTTATTGATTTTAATGTGAAAATATTACGTTGACATCGTAGAGGTC
>NZ_DDAH01000083.1:0-4679 GCF_002333245.1 Acinetobacter sp. UBA2063 | reverse complement strand
TTTAGGGGGGTATAAATTGAAACATTAATTATGAGATTCTTACAACCATTGTAACTGTTCACGCAGACTCACCACTTCACCAATAATGGTTAAGGTCGGTGCTACGATATGATGTTCAGACACTTTGGCTGCAATATCCGCCAATGTACCCACCAGTACTTTCTGCTCAGGCGTTGTACCTTTGGAAATCAAGGCAACAGGCATGGTTGGTCGTTGACCATGTGCAATCAGTTGCTCACAAATACGCTCCAAGCCCACCAAGCCCATGTACAGCACCAAGGTCTGATTTTCATACACCAGTTCATTCCAGGGTAATTCTGGTGAACCCTCTTTTAAGTGCCCAGTTAGGAAACGAACACTTTGTGCATAATCACGATGGGTCAGCGGAATCCCTGCATATGCGGAACAACCTGATGCGGCGGTAATTCCAGGCACAACCTGAAAAGTGACACTGGCTTCAACCAGCTCCTGAATTTCTTCACCACCACGTCCAAAGATAAAGGGATCACCACCTTTCAGGCGGCAAACACGTTTACCTTTTTGTGCATACTCCACCAATAAGGCATTAATACCCTCTTGTGGAACGGAATGATTGGAACGGGCCTTACCGACATAAATCTTTTCCGCATCACGGCGGCAGAGTTCCAGAATCGGCGCAGACACCAAGCGGTCATAAATCACCACATCAGCTTGTTGCATCAAGCGTAAGGCTTTTAAGGTCAAAAGCTCAGGATCACCTGGACCAGCCCCCACCAGATACACCTCACCTTTCGGTGCTATCCATTCAGTCAACGCCTGCTGGATCAAATCATTCGCCACATCCAGATTATCATTGAACACCTGCTCCTTTAACGGACTGGCATACAGATTCTCCCAAAAGATACGGCGTTCATCGGGATTGGAAATCTTTTCCTTGACCTGTTTACGCCAAAGACCTGAAAACTCAGCCAGTTTCCCCATACCATGCGGCACAATCGTTTCAATCTGGGTACGAAGTTGTCTGGATAAAACAGGCGATGCTCCATTGGATGCAACGGAAATCACCAAAGGTGAACGGTCAATAATCGCGGGAACCATGAAACGGCAATTCGGAATATCATCCACACTATTCACTAAAATATTACGTGCTTCGCATTGCTCGAAAACGCTTTTATTCACAGCGGTATTGTCGGTTGCAGCAATCACCAAACGATAACCTGTAGCAAGAATATTTTCAGAAAAAGCGGCCTGAATATATTGCCCCATCGATTTGTAAACAAGCTGGCGTAACTCAGGCTCAATCTCAGGCGCAATCACATCGACAATCGCACCTGCCTTCACCAATAAACTTGCTTTACGGTAGGCAATATGCCCACCGCCAACAATCAGACAACGTTGCTGCTGCAACTTTAAAGAGATTGGGAAAATTTCCACGATACGCCTCTATATTTTTTAGATCTGATTGGGCTAAAGCAAAAACTATGCACAAAATGGATGCACAGTTTAATCAATATAGCTTGCACCGCCCATATATGGACGTAAAACTTCTGGAATTTCGATTGAACCGTCAGCACGCTGGTAATTTTCCATCACTGCAAGCAAGGTACGACCCACCGCCAGACCTGAACCATTCAAGGTATGCACCAGTTCGATCTTCTTCTGGTCTACACGGTAGCGCGCTTTCATACGGCGTGCCTGAAAATCGCCCATGTTTGAGCAACTTGAGATTTCACGATAGGTATTTTGGCTTGGCACCCAGACTTCCAGGTCATAGGTCTTGGTTGAACCGAAGCCCATGTCACCACCACAGAGCAAAATCTTGCGGTAAGGTAAACCCAATGCCTGCAAAATGCCTTCTGCATGTGCAGTCAGTTCTTCAAGCGCCTGCATTGAGTGCTCTGGTTTTACGATTTGCACCATTTCGACCTTGTCGAATTGGTGTTGGCGAATCAGGCCACGGGTATCACGTCCATAAGAACCTGCTTCACTACGGAAACATGGTGTATGCGCTGCATATTTCAGAGGTAAGCGGTCAGCATCCAGGATTTCGTCACGCACAAAGTTGGTGACAGGCACTTCTGCGGTCGGGATCAGGTAATATTCTTTTTCACCCTGTAACTTGAATAAGTCTTCTTCAAATTTAGGTAGCTGACCTGTACCACGTAAGCTATCTGCATTGACCAGATAAGGTACATACGCTTCGGTATAACCATTTTTGAGCGTATGCGTATCTAACATAAACTGCGTCAAAGCACGTTGTAGACGTGCCAAAGGACCTTTGAGTACGCTAAAACGTGAACCTGTTAATTTGGTTGCTGTTTCAAACTCAAGCCCACCCATCCACTCACCCAGATCGGTATGGTCCTTGATCTCAAAATCAAACTGGCGTGGTGTGCCCCACTTTAAGATTTCTAAATTATCACTCTCATCTTTCCCTTCAGGCACAGACTCATCTGGCAAGTTTGGAATCGCCAGTGACTTCTGCTCAAGCTCAGTTTGCAGCTCAGCCAAAGCCACTTCAGCAGCCTTGATTTCATCACCAATGGCAGCCATACGCACCATGATCTCAGATGCATCTCCACCCGATTTCTTAATTTGACCGACCTGTTTGGCACCAGCGTTACGTTCAGCCTGTAAATTTTCAGCTTTGGACTGCAATTCTTTACGGCGCGCTTCTAAATCCGCCCATTCCTGAACATCAAGCTGAATACCACGTTTTGCCAAAGCGGCATTGACCGCTTCAATATTATTTCTGAGTAATTTTGGGTCGATCATAATCAATCATGAATAGAGAAAAAACTGGCTATAGTGTAAGGCTTTAACCCGAAAAAATACAGTAATAGACAACAAAGACTCAGCATCCACACACGATATGTCGATGCTGAATACTGGCTAAACGGGCTCTTTCGGCAGACTTGGCAGATATTGCGGCTTAATAAACTGTTTGGCTGCATAATATGGCAGGGTCAACTCGCTCATCCCTTCGGCGTACGAAGCCAACTCATACAGCGGATAGACGAATACTATCTCATTGACACCATAATAATAGTTGTCACTCACCTGCAACTGCTCTTTCTTGATGTTATGGTCTTCCAGCCAATTCTGATTCGAGACATATAACTCATCGCGTAGTTTTTGGTTCATGTCAGGTTTAACCAATTCACTTACAGTAATGTGTTTTTTATTGGACAGGTCAAAATTGACAAATTCCTGATGCGACATGCCATGTGCCGCACCCGCAGGGTAACTATAGGTCTGAATGGCAAAAGTTGCTAAATTATAGTTTTGCCCTAAAAAACGTACATAAGTGCTACTTTCACTAAGCGAGGGTTCATCCGCTGGCACCTTGACTTTTTGGTCTGCAATGTTGGCAAAGGCATTCGGCTCGGCCTTTTTCATACGATTGATAAAATATTCATCAATCCATTTTTGCTTGGTCTCGACCGTTTGCAAGTCATAACTGGTACATCCATCTTCCAGGCACAACTTTTGTTTAGGAAGCTTGACCGCCACAACTTTGGCCTGAATCAATGGAATATCGACTTTTTCAGCAGTAGCTGACGATTGTTCTTTTTTAGGTTGACAGCCAACCATTGCAATGACCGTAAGTATTGAAATGAGTGGAATCAATTGTAATCTTTTTACTATTTTCATCGCCTTGCAAGTCTCCAGGATTTTTCTTCACTATACAAAGCCTTGCGCCTAGATGAAATTAAGAAATGTATCTATATCGCGCCCAGCAAAAAGCCGCAACAGATGCGGCTTTGTTGAGCATAAGTCCATTATTGGTCAATAATATCTGTACCTTTTGGCGGTTCAAAGTGAAAGACCGATGCTGGAATCGCTGGATTCACTTTGATGTTGCTAAAACGCACATACGTGGTTTGGCCTAAAGAATCCTGCAAAATCATCAAGGTGGGTGCCTTATTTGCGCCAAAGCTAATGGTCAGGCTTTGGAATGCACCATCATCCTGTTTTGGGTACAAGGTATAGTACAGCTTGGTTCGGTCAGGCTGAGTCACACGGTAAGCATCCATAATCTGGTTGGTATTACCTGACAATAATAGTGCAGGCGTATTGGCCACCTGATCATCCAGACTCTGTCGCACTGCCTGCTG
Organism: Acinetobacter sp. UBA2063; assembly: GCF_002333245.1. Taxonomy (NCBI): domain Bacteria; kingdom Pseudomonadati; phylum Pseudomonadota; class Gammaproteobacteria; order Moraxellales; family Moraxellaceae; genus Acinetobacter; species Acinetobacter sp. UBA2063. The sequence goes on along the minus strand of NZ_DDAH01000083.1, from coordinate 582 downwards.
TAAATCTGGATCATAAATCCACACCACCTTTCCTGTAGTCACAATGGTTTGTTTCGCTGGACTGGTGGTTTCCCAATAAAATTTTCCAGGACGCTCAACCTTCATCACACCCTTAAAGGTCTGGTTCATGTGCTGGGCAGTCAGGCCCTTTTTCTGTACTGTTTTATTATTGGTGGTCTTGGTGCTTTGTTCAAAATCTGCGGTCAGGCGTTGCAGACCAGCCAACTGCTGTACCAGACTGCTGGTTGCCTGCTGAGCCGATGCAGCCACAGGTGCGGCAAACACCTGACTTCCCACCACAGGGACAAGCGAGATGGCACTCAAGGTTGCGGCATAAGCTATTTTTTTTACGAAATTCATAAAATGAACCTTCTATCAGATTTTTACTGTTATGACGACATCTTACTGTTTTTGATCACGAAAAAAATGAAGAAATCCACAGGTTTTGTGTATTTCGTGTCGCAAAGTCCTGCATTATGTATGAAGTTTCTGCCTTTATGTAGAGATTGTAAATATAAAAAAACCCGCCAAAAGCGGGTCTTTCTGAACCATTAAAGCTTAAGCTTCAACAGTTACATAGCG